>DAOWNS010000098.1 GCA_030642465.1 Candidatus Thorarchaeota archaeon
ATTGATAATGACATTCATTATCGATTCCACGAACATGTACGGGGGCATGAATGGATTGGAGGCGGGGTTGGCGGCTGTAAACTCGTCAGCCGTGGTTTCGTACGTGTTTCTTCTTCCGCTATTCACGGGGAATGCACTCGTACAGAACCAGTTAGATTCTGGTACAGTTGCGGCGGCTCTACTGGGCGCGATGCTGGCGTTTCTTGTTTACAACAAATACCCAGCAAAGATTCTGCCAGGTGATGTTGGGAGACTGCCAATTGGCGCAGCAATAGCTGTGGCATTGATTTTGGGGAACATGGATAGGCTAGCAATTATCATCTTTGCACCCTTTGCAGTGAATTTCTTGCTTTACATCATATATAGGATTCACGTGAAAAGGACGGGGATGGACTACGTTAAGTTTGCCAGCCCCAGAGAAGATGGGACTTTGGAAGTAGTCGGCCCATTCATCATGTACTGGATACTCCCTCATCTTTTCAAGAACATGACCGAAAAGAAGAATGTGCTTCTTCTCGTCATCTTTCAGGCACTCTTGGCCTATGGAACAGTATTCCTTCTTCTAATAGCATACCCGTGGGGAATTGGATTATTCTAGTGAATTTTCTCTGGGAGATACTTATCCACAACATAGTCCATACCATGCCTACTGAATGCCTGTTGTTCCGCCTTCCTCTGCAACTGACGGAAATCACGGATGTGGTCTTGCCAAATGGAATCAGAATATCTCACGTCTTTTGAGAGCTCGTCTAGGCGCTTCAGGTCGGCATTGTTCAGTGGCTCCGATGGTAAGGAGTATTTGGATATATCATCAGCAGTGACTCCAATCCATTCCGCATCCGGCGTTGTCAACCCCTGGATGTGCGCGGCGTTGGCACTGCCTGTGGAGATAACTCGTGCAATATGCATTCCCCAAGGATCTCCATCCGTGAAGACGTACACAGGTAGATTCAGATCGTCATGTAGTCGACGCATCAACTGACGCGTGGCTCGTGGGGGTTGCCCTCCCAAGTGTATCAACACTGCATTGAAACGTTCCCAAGCTCTTGTTTCAATCAGACGAGAGAATATGCCTCCGGATTCAACTGCTAGAATCAACTCCGCCTTGGATTCGACTGGATCCGCTGTTACCAGTGCTGGACCTATCGGCAACCCATCAGGACTGAGTGTAAGGTCCACGTCCCGTCCCTCGTATCCCGGAACAGTGTAGCGCATTGTCACCTGACCATAGATTGACGAGCGCTCCTCCGGAAACACACCAAATGCTTCTCTGGCAATCCCTGTCAAGCACTCAAGATCTGTTACAGTTCGATCTGATTCGGCTTGATCTGTAAATTCTACGCCGAATGCTTCGCTTGAGTAGTAGAGGTCTCTTAGGGAAGAGGTTCTGCCAGCCTGTAGCAGTTGCTTCGCGTAGGAAGCGACCCAAACAAGTTGTGTGAAACTCTTGATATGGCGAAGGTTGCTGGAGTCTCTTATAACTCGAGCATTACCAAGAACGAATTGCTTACTCTCTTCATCATACACGAGATTCCCAGTCCCGCGACCCGGAAGCTCTAGCGTTGGAAATTCTTCGTTATCGATTGACTGAACTATGGCAGTTCCGAGGTCTTTGAGGGCGCTTAATGACTTGAACTGATCAGACATGATAACCCACCTCGAATAATCTATGAACGAGTTCAGCTGTTGATGGAATCGCATCACATTCCGCCAATTCCGCACTGAACTGTGCCACCTGTTTCATTGCCTTATCAAATTCGCGTTTTTTCTGCGCATCGCGCACCGAACGTTCGTCCCCCTTTAGAGTCTTCTTCAGATTTCTTCCTAATTCTCTAAGCAACGAGAGTGCTTCGTGCTCAATCTCTGGCAAAGAGGCAATCGATTGTTTTCCAGCGGCTTTGAAGGGAATTCTCGTCGAGCAGAGATGAAGGAAGATTGAAACGGGAGTGGTCGACCCGACCCCGTATTTTACCCAGTTCACCTTTTTCAGCATCCTTGTAAGAACATCCTCACCACTGTCGTACAAGAGAGGAACTCGGTTGGCAAATCTGTACAGTGTCGGAACATCGGCCGCACGCGCGCCCGTACCAATCGCTGCAACGCCCTCGACAATGAATGCATTACCGCTCCATTCGGTAGGCCCTCTGCTTCCGTAGGTCAGAGCTGAGGGGGCAAATACAGATTCAACTGAGGTAAGGAAGGCATCCTTTCCAATCGGACTGAGACATTTGCCATCCGGACGACCGAGTCCGTCATAGGAGCGAAGTGCAGAGCTAAGACGAGAGAGATCTCCCCGACTAAGCGTATTTACAACCTGCCGAGGATTGATGGACAAGAATTTGAGAAAACGCGTTGCAGTACGTGTTCCCATCCTTTGAAATGATTCAACCAAGAAATCATGGAGACTCCGCTCACCGGTGTCAGCAACAAGCCGCCGAAGCAATTCCAAATCAGCACCATGAGGGTGCGGTTTTGATGCTAAGGTTGGTGCTGGAAGCATCTGGTGCCACCTGCCCATCCTCATTACAGAGGACCCGTTGATTACAAGTTCCATGTTTGCATGAGGAGAAGCCACTGTTGTCAATTGTAGATAATCGTATACGCGGTTTCTTGATCGGTTGAGATCGCCCTTGAGCCTGATTGTTACTTCGGTACCAGGACCTTCTCGTTCATGTGATTCGTCAGATAGAATCACAGGCTGATTGTTCTTGATGTCAATGAGAAGCTGGTAGGACCTTCCAGTTGTGTGACTAGTTTGAGTCAATACAATCACGGGAGAGTCCGTAGTGATTTGTCCATAGAGCACCGCCATGGTTACTCCGAGGCCAAAGGTTCCTCGCCTCTGTCGTGCTGTGAATTTATCACCATAGAGCACCCGAGCGAAGGCGTTGGGAACTTCGCCGTAGGGAACTCCAGTGCCATTGTCAGACACCATGATTCTTACAATGCCGGACCGCTCTTCATCTATACTCACTCGCACATCAGGCTGCCTGCGTGCCTCCTCGCATGCATCAATGCTGTTCTCCACCAACTCCCTAACTGTGGAATACACTGCCTGACTCGGATTGCCAAAGCCTGCCATTTGGCGATTGCGATAGAAGAACTCTGCAGGTGAGATGCTGCTGAATTCCCCGTGTAGGGAGCTACCTTGATTCATACCGTTCCGAATGCAAAAGAGTTCAACTTCATATTAGACGAGGTATTACAGCGATCAGAAGTCCTCTTCCCATAGCTCCGCCTTCTGACGATTCATCTCTCTGCGCATCTTCTCAAGATACCTGTAGACCGTGCCGTGAGGGGCTCCTCCAATGAGCATGTCTATTGCGCGACTTGAGAACTCAAGCCCGGGGTCAGCACCAATCACTGAAACTGTACGACCGTATACCGAAATTTTGGTTTCTGTAATCTCTTCAATGGCTCTGCGGGTGCGACCATTCTCTCCGATTATTCTGCCAGCAACACGTTTCAGCTGGTTCGGTGATGTTCCCACAGCATCGCGCAATGATATTACAACTAATCTAGTATCCTCATCAATAAGTGAGAGAGCCCTCTTCGGGCTGAATCCTCGAGCCATTGCACGAATCATGTCACGTGCCTTCCAAGCAAGCACAGGATCCTCGGTCTTCTCGGGGCTGGTGATGGTCACAATACCTTCCTGATTTACCTTTATCTCAACATTAGTGAGCTTCTGAACCCGCTTCCTCACTCGCCCGTTTCGTCCAACAATAACGCCAAGCCTTTCGGCGGGCACTCTGACAGTTTCACTATACCGCATCTCATTTCTCACCAGAAGAGAGAATATACTTGGTTATGACCTTTGGATCTTCTGTTTCGACACCTAGCTTCCTAAAGTATTGGGTTATGTTTTGAATGTCACGGAACAGGTACCGTCCAGCGCTAGTGTGACCCTTAAGTACGGCTTGAGAAACGTCGATGATAATCGGCTCGTCTTGCCATAGTATATTGTACTCACTAAGGTCTGCATGCACAAGGCTGGCTTCTTTGTAACCTTGCTCGATTATCTCAATCAGTTGGTTGAAGACTTCAACTGGAGATTCCAGTTCAATATTTTTGAGTAGTGGCGCAGGAAAACCATGTTCATCTCCGATGAACTCCATGACTAACACATTGCGCTCAATGCCCAGTGGCTTTGGAACCTTGATTCCGGCCTCATGATAACGAATCAGGTTCTTGTATTCTTTCATTGCCCACTGCGGAATCAGGGACCGACTTCGCTTGGCTACGCGCTGAAACCGAGGATCTCCAACGATGTACTCACGCATCCAATTGGTTTCTGCAGTGCTTATTCTGTATATCTTGACAGCAACCGAGTTGCCTTCAAGATCTACGCCTCGATACACATTGGCCTCCTTTCCTGTGCTGATAGCACCATGCAGCTCATGAAGCACCCCGCGGTTGAACAACTTGTAGAGAATCTTCAGAGTGGGAGGATCAATTACGCCCTCAACCACCTTGAGCTCATCAGCATCTTTTCTGCGCTTCATCTTACGGCGTTCTAGCTTGTCGTCAATCAGTTTGCGTTGAGTTTCTGCACGTTTCAAATCGAACTGTCACTCCAGATTGCAGGGCCCATGGAAATCCAATACCGAAAATAGCCCGTAAGAAGAAAAAGTCTTGGAACTATCAAAACATCTTCAGATAGCCTTTCTTCTGGAGCCACTCAATCTCATTGCCCCTGTAGCGCCATACCACATCACACTTGGCGTCGGTCTGAAACTCCCATGGAACAACCAGAACTGTGTCCCCAACTCGCATCCAGACTCGCTTTTTCATGCGTCCAAGGATACGACCTACTCGAATCTCACCGTCTTCACATCTTACTCTGACTCTGTCAAAGCCCAACATCTGAACGATGATGCCAAAGAGTTCTCCATCATCTCTCCTTGGCGTCCGCACTCGCATTATTTCTTCGCCAGGTGCGGGAGCGCCTCTATGACCGCGCTTTGATTTTCCTTTTTTCTTTCCTTTTCCTCTTGGGGGCAAGTTAATCCTCCAGTTAGAAGCCAGACTACTCGGTCTAATGGCTTCGAAAGAATACGCATTGGAGGGCCATTTAAGCGTACCTACACATGAGCGAGCCTACGTGACCCCATTGCATAAAGAAGCGGGAGCGTAGGGTCCTCACGGTTTTGTGAAGGAATTCTTAGTCCCCAGTTGGTAGAGGGTAGAAACGCCCGTCGATTTGCACGACATGAATAACACTGCCATTTTTGCTCTTAGGATGCAAGAGTTGATCCTCAACCTCGAGTGTTTCATACGTTTTCGAGTCCATGAGCTGAGCAGGTTCCCCACGCTGGCGAGAGATAACCATACATTGCCGACTCTCAGATGACGGAGCAAGAAACTCAATTCTCTTCCATTTGGAACTCTTTGGATTGATTGTGAATGTAGAGCTCTCAGTGAGATTATAACATGAGATGCCGCTCTTGCTCATGGACTGAATCTGACAGGGTTTCGTGGCGACCCTTATGAAATCACCAGTGACAAATCTGTGAAGCCTAAGCAAGATTGTGGTTCGATATTGATCCTTGCCTCTTTTCTGCCCAACCAGTTTGTAGTTCACCTTTTTGTCTGCCAAGAACGTGCGTTCAATCTCATCTGCAAGACGTCGACAGAGGCGTTCTGAACCAATTCGAAAATCAAGCCCGTACCGGTCCTTGCTCGCCGAGGTGATGAAAGCTTTGACGTCTTTCCCGTATGCTTCCACTGTTCGTTGAGTGACAATAGTGTTGATTTTCTCTTCTTCCTGTTCAGTGAGTGGGCGATTGTCGGCTCGTATCTGGAGAATTGCGTTATAGTAGCCGCCACTCATCATTCCGCAGGTATCACAAGTCCCATGACTGAATCTGACCTCTACTGGATAACTCTCTTCGTGGAGAGGAAGAGTGTTGTGGGAGCGGCCCGATGCATTCACCCTAACGTGCAATACCCGATCGAGCCGATTCTCCTCTTCAAGTGAAATCTCAACGCCCGAAACGTTGCGTTTCACGCTCCGGTGCAGCAGTATCTCCAGCTGTCGCTCAATCAGCTCATCTTTAGCTGAAGGAGGCCCAATAATCACTTTCCAGCCACCTGGTACCTTCACTGCTCCACAACGTTTGCATGTGCGAATCTGAAGCGGAGTGTCCACATGGATTAGAGGGTGATCCTTTGCATAGCATGAAGCGCACAGTCCTTCCAGAACTGCATCTTCACCGCAGATGTAACAGGGTGCTGGCAAGTCTATCAACTGAGAAGTATCGTTAAACCTTTAAAATGTGGATGAAATGTGCCTCAACATAACTAAACATACTTCAAGGATGAAAACAATTCTAAGTCAATAGGTAAAGCTATGAAGAGCCAAGGGGGTTTATGCGATTCCTCGAAAGAAACTACATAGAAGGGTTCATCGGGAACCACCAGTTTCAGTCTTCAAACCTGCAGGTATACCTGCTAGGGATCTTGATGAGATTTTGATATCTGTGGACGAATTCGAGGCAATCCGACTGGCGGATTTTGAGGGAATGAGCCAGAGAGAGGCCAGCGTTACGATGCAGATTAGTCAGCCTACGTTTAATCGAGTATTATCATCCGCTAGAGGCAAAATCGCAAAGGGGCTAGTTCAGGGTGATGTTCTGCGGATTGAAGGAGGGCGGTATCTTCTTGAAGATGGCTCAGGTGTTTTGGTATGCGTTGCATGTGGTCACACGCTTGATATGAAATCGGATGACAGAAGCTCCTGCCCCAAGTGTGGTTCAACCAACATTCGATGGGATAGATGGGAAACCAAAAAGTAGGGTCCTGCATGTGTGGATGCTGAAACATCGAAACCAAACGTCTTGATCAAAAAGGGATCACAAGCGCACCCACTGCGCATGTGGATGGCCTTCTATGTATATCACAGCGTTCTCATGAACAATG
>DAOWNS010000217.1 GCA_030642465.1 Candidatus Thorarchaeota archaeon
GCAAGAACTGTGGTTTCTTTCTCTTTCAGTTCAGGAGTTATGAAGCGCTCCGCATTCGTCAGAGTCTGCTTTCTCGTGTATTCCTCAGGTACCTTCCCAATGTTCGGCTTAGTGACTTCTATGTAGTAACCAAAGACTTTGTTGAACCCAACCTTGAGTGTCTTGATGCCTGTTCTGCGTCGTTCTCCAACCTGAAGAGAAGCAATCCATTTCTTGTCTTCGGCGATAGAACCAGTGAGATTGTCAAGTTCCTTGCTGTAGCCCTCCCGAATCATTCTTCCCTCTTTCACTGACACAGGCGGTTCGTCCACTATTGCATTATCAAGGGTATCTCGCAGTTCTGTTAGAAGATCGATGGCCTTTCCGGCAGCTACAAGCATCTCAGCTCCGCAGGCGCTCAATGCATCCTTAATCTGTGGGATCCTTCCCAACGCAATCCGCAAGGCAACGAGGTCTCTAGCCCCTGCAACCCCAAATACAAACCTGCTTGTGATTCTCTCAAGGTCTCCCAGATTCCTTAAGCTATCCGCTAAGCTTCGGCGGTTCAGTGCAGCACGTGCTAGTTCCTCCACTGCATCCAGTCTTCTCTCTATTGCAGCACGTTCTCTTAATGGCTGAAGCATCCATTGCTTGAGTCTTCTTTTACCCATAGGGGTTTGCGTCTTGGATAGCACTGAGAGGAGTGTACCTCTTGTGCTCCCGTCACGCGCATTCCGCACAAGCTCCAGGTTTCTCTGGGTCGTGCTATCCACCACCATATGCGCGTCCACGGTGTATGCCCTCATGCCCGTGATGGTCACTGTATTGGTCTTGTGCACGTCCTGAAGATATGCCATCACTGCCCCGGCGGCACCCAATGCCACCTTCCTTTCGCTCATGCCATAACCATCTAATGTGGAAACTCGAAACTGTTCTTTCAATCGTCGTTCAGCAGATCTTGCTGAGAAGTCTACATCACTTCTGAAGGTTAGGTGCCTACCTGTTTCCCCGAGCTTGGCCATGATGTTCTCGTTCTTCGACGTAGAATCTGGTAGAAGGACCTCAGTGGGGCTAAGCCGCCCCAATTCGTTCATTGTTCTCTCACTTGTGTAGTTCCCCTCGAACTCAGTAGCCATGAACTCCCCAGTTGAAACGTCAACTGCTGCAATGCCAATCATTTCTCCATGTTCAATCAAGGCGACGAGGTAATTGTTTGCAGAATCTTCGAGCATGGAAGATTCGAGCACCGTTCCAGGTGTGACAACGCGGACCACATCTCTCTTGACAAGTCCCTTTGCCTGCGATGCATCTTCCACCTGATCAGCAATAGCGACCGTGTGACCGGCTAGCAATAACTTCGCAATGTAGCCGTCAACCGCATGGTAAGGCACCCCACACATTGGCCATTTGTCGACTCCTTCCCCTCTTGCAGTGAGTATGATGTCCAGCAAAGGGCTCGCAGTTCTGGCATCCTCATTGAACATCTCATAGAAATCACCAAGTCTGAACATCATTATGCAGTCTGGGTACTGTTTCTTCAACTGAAGGTACTGCCGCTGCATCGGAGTTGGTTTCTTCACTGCTTCTCCCGCTCTACACGTTACGCTCAAGGCAATCTAGATGACGCACACAGTCTAGCATTGCTTACCACAAATAGATTTCCTATGAGTGAACATCAGCAATCATTAAGTACCAATCGCGGAAACCGAGGTCTTGTTATGCCGGACTCCACGCATCGCCCCTATGACAGAAAGTTTCTCGCTAAAGTCATATCTGGGTTTGGCGCACCGATGCTTCTGGCCTTCCCCGCATTCATTGTTCTACTGGTTGCTACCAACCCTCCTTCTTTGTTCCTGCTATTACTGGTGGCATTCTTCTTTGGTTCTGCTTTCCCCATGTTGGTAATCTATCTAATGTACAGGATTGGCAAAATCGGAGACCTGGATGTCACAGACCGGAGCGAACGCAAGGTTCCATTCATATTGAGCATCCTTGTGTATGCATTGGGCACAGTCATCATGTTCGCCCTGAATGCGCCTGCAATTGTGAGCGCATTGATGTTCGGTTACATGACGAATACGCTTGTTACATTTCTCATTAGCCTCTATTGGAAGATTAGTGTACACGCTGTGGGCGTAGCAGGACCCTTCACATGTTTGGTTTACTTCTTGGGCTGGATGTACAGTCCACTGCTCCTGCTCATCATACCTATCGGTTGGTCAAGAATTGAATTGAAAGCACACACTTCGGCACAAGTAGTCGCAGGATTCTTGCTATCCATTGTGCTGACTTGGGTTCAGCTTGTTCTACTGTTTCAATACTTCCTGTGAATGCTCTTTCTGTTGCAAGTAGCAATCTGACTAACGTATTAACGCGTTGGCTAAAGCTTGAGCGGCACGCTCAGGGACTGAAAATACGGGAATTCCTGCATTCTCTAGGAGCTCCTTTCCTGGTGGCGGTTTGCATTCAGGCGCATTGAGAATCGCGATGACGGGCTTCTGTGTTTGTTTCTTAGTTTCAACTATGATGTCCATCGGCATACCTCCACCGATGTCATCAAGGTAGTTGGGCGAGAAAACAATCATGGCGGCATCATACTGTTCTTCGTTCATGACCAAGCGGAACGCCTCGCCGAAGATTCGAGGTTGTGACCATCCCTGTGCCAGTAAGTCAACCGGGTTTGAAACCGGTATCTCAATTGGCATTGCCAGCAATTCCTGCACCGCCTTGATAGTATTGTCCGAAGGCGGAGGGAGTTGAATTCCCCGCTCCTCAAGAACTTGTGTTGCGATCAAGGCTGGACCTAGGGTATGAGTGATAATAGCAACCCTGTTCCCCTCAGGGCGGGAGCCATGATGAGCGATCACCTTAGCGGTGTCAATCATCTCGGTGATGTTTTTCACCTCGATTCCACCTGCCTGCTTAACAGCGGCACTATAGATCTCAGGTTGACCTGCTAGGCTGCCTGTGTGGCTCAAGGCTGCGCTTCTAGATATGGGAGTCTTCCCAACTTTATACACTATAACTGGCTTCTTTGCCGCGACCTTGGACATCTCCTCGTACATCATCCGTCCGTGTTCTGTGCCCTCTACGAATAGACATATCACTTCAGTGTCGGAATCCTGATTCAAGAATCTTAACATGTCATGGAAGTCAACATTAACGCGGTTGCCTATGCTGGCGAATTTGGCAACACCGAGATTGGAATCGGACGCAGCATAGATCATGAGACCAGCTACTCCACCACTCTGGCTTACAAACGAAACTTTTCCTCCTCTGAGAGGAATGAAATCTTGCGGGAAAAATGTCGCATTGAGTTTAACATTTAGGTTGCCCGCACCCAAGCAGTTTGGTCCGATTACCGCAATCTGAGCGCTGTCAGCAATCTCCTTGATGTGGTTCTGTAATTGCTCACCAAGCGTTCCCAGCTCCTTGAAACCTGCAGAGAAGATTATTACAGAACCTACCCCTGCTTCTGCACACTCGGCCAAAGCTGTTGGAACTGTTGGAGCTCCTACAGCAATTATCGCCAAATCAACATTGGATTCGATGTTTGTGATGCTGGGATAGCACTTCAAGTCGTCGAGTCGCAAGAGTCTTGGATTAACGGGATAGAGGTTTCCTTCAAAGGAACTTAGCGCGCGCAGCGTCAGTGCGCCAAGCTTGTTTGGCTTGTCCGAAGCTCCAATTACAGCCACGGACTCTGGGGCGAACAGCTTCCGAAGGGAGTCCATCTTCCATGCCAATTAGTACGCCCTCCGCTTTATGTCCTGAAATCTTCAATGAGGCTCTCTATCTTAGCGACAACAAGCTGACAAATAGCGTCCTCAGCTTGTCTGTAATCAGAGAATCCTAGGATTTCTGTTTCGGATTTGAAGACACACTGC
>DAOWNS010000065.1 GCA_030642465.1 Candidatus Thorarchaeota archaeon
ATGGACCTATCACAATTACTAGTAGTCAATAACAAGAAAGAAGCAATGGTTGTCCTCAAGGATATTCTCAAGGATTTGAAGAAAGCAGAAAAGCTCTCGAAGACAAGAGAGCTGACGGGCGCCATAAGCGAGAACCTGAAGACGTTCTTATTCGTGAAAGACCTCCTTAAGCAATCTGATAACATACGAAGCATCACGAGTCAGATTGATTTCGCTAAAGACCTGCGCAAGACTGGACTCATCAAGGATGTTAACAAAGCGCTGGACGAAGCTCTGAAACACATGGGCACCGACCCTGCGGAGTCCTTAGAGGCGATTCGTGAAGGACTCGATAGTCTTGGGATACTGTTGAGTGTTGAACCAGAAGATGAAGAAGTGGGTAATCTGAGGAATAAGACCCTCGCAATCCTCAACAATGTGAAATATGTCATCCAATTTCAATTGAGCTCGCAGCTTCAGCAGGGTGTCAAGTTCATCATGTCACGAATCCTGGAGAATCTTCACGCTGCAGAGGCCGCATCATACTACAAGGTAATCGGAGAAATGGGAACGGCTGAAGAATTGATGGATCTTGGCAGACTCGCCTTGGCTACTGCATTCGCATCCGAGGCCCAAGTATTTGCCAAGCAATCTGAGCAGGGGGCTTTTAGGGCTCAGATTGAGAGAAACAATGCTCTCGCCAAACTTGCTGATGAACTCGCTGAGTTCGAGGATGATGATAGCCTTGATGAAGTCATTAAAGCTCACGATACCACCATTCTGAAAATCAAGCAAGCAGTAGTTTCATTCGAGTCGGCCGCGAACGAGCTCGCAAGTGTAAAGCTGGAATCAATTCGTCAGAAGAACAATGTCGATGGACAGGTCAAGCAACTCCAAGGTGTTGTAATGAAGTTCAGGGGAGACCTGTTGCGCATGGAGGGAGCAAAGAGCGACTTCCTGGCGGAGTATCTGTATAGAAAAGGAGAGAAAACCAAAGCAAAGAAGCATTACTCCAAAGCTAGTGACCAGCTCAGAGAGGCAGTGGGAATTTACAATTATGCCGCACAGGTATTCCAGCAGTCAGGTGACACTCAAGCGGCACAGAATGTCGAAACAAAAGCAAAGACCACTGACCTTCTGGCGAGGGGTGTATGGGACAATAAGCAAAGGCTCGGTCGGGATCAGGAGCCGATGTTCAAGAAAGATGCAGAACTCGCGGTCCTGTACCTGGGCGGAGCAGGACAGTAGTGGTGACTCCACCCTTTTCGTCAAGCCACCGGATAACTAGATTGGACATGCTTCGGTGTCATAGACACCGTGTGAATTCGTTTGATGACAAACGGCTTGAAGGGTATGCCGCTGCCATTGTAGAACTTGCTGAACCATTCGACATAGTGAAGCCTTAGCGTGTGCATAAAAGCCAATATACCCTCGAGCAAGCCAACGATTACGGTTCCGACAATCGCACCCAGTAATGGCAGATAAGGCGCAACCAAATGTCCATCGTGCACGAAGAATTCGGGGATTATTACGATTCCGAATATGGTGAGCGCTGGGAAAGGAATGTCAATGATTCCAGGAATCAGTTGGAAGAAGACACTGCTGAGGATAACATGAACCGTATTCAAGGCAAAGATCCGGGCGTAGCTCACAGTATGACTGATAATTCCAAGGGAATATTCCATGAACTTAACCAAACCGTCAACCCCTGACAACAAGGAGCTCACGGCCATTATGATTAGAGGAAGGATGAGGGCAACTATGGTGAACATCATTGGCGTGATGGGCAACGGAGGATAAATCCCATTGTTTCCTGAGCCGAAGCCGATTCCAGCAAAGGGTATCCAGAGATTCATGTGTCCAGTCGAACTGAACCAGAGATTGATGTCGCTGTAGCCAACGGCGAGCAGGAGATTCACAAACCCGAGATAGAGCCACAAATAGGATAGTGGTACAAGGGCCTTGAGGAATTCGCGATGCCGCAGTTTGTTGTACAGATTCAACACAATTCCCATGGAGATATGGATGGCCCCAACCTCAATGGAGAGCTTGAGCATGTGATATTGTCGCCATGGATTGAAATCTCCATTCTCAAGAGTGTAAGTGAATATGGGCCAAAGCGGTTCGAGTACAGTATGCGAACCAAGGAAGCTTCCGAAGAGAAACCCGCCTAACATCGCGCACAAACCCATCATCATTAGGCCTGTCGCGCCCTTTTGCAGAAACCCGAGTATGTCTCCCCATTCCTCGCCCTTGCGCTTAGCCCTCCAAGCTGCCAGCCCGATTAACAGAATCAGGAAGCCCTGGCCCACATCTGCAAAGATAAGCCCAAAAATCAGTGGGAAGGAGAAGAACAGAATCTTCGTCGGGTCTATGTCACTCTTGGATGGGGTGCCATAAGCCGTGACCAAACCTTCTGCAGGTTTCACCACTGAGGGGTTGATAAGGCAGGTGGGCGACTCCAGTTCCGCGAAATCTGGGCTCTCAAAGGTTATCTGTACAGTGTCGTCTGTCCGTTCACGAAGAAGCTTAGTAAGACGCTGTTCTGAGCCTACAGGAATCCAACCCCATACCTTCATGGAATGTGGGGTGTAGACAATGAAGTTCTTAACCTCCATTTCAGCCTTTTCAATGTCAAGAACCTCCCAGGCCGCTAGAATCTTCAAGCCCCAGTTTCTGGCAATTTGTGACTTGCTATTGCGGAGTTTCTCGGTTTCCGCTTCAAGCTCAACGATCTTACGGATAGCGTTCGCAGCTATTTGATCTGGAGACCCCGAGACATCGTCAAAAACATCCACCTCGTTGTAGCCCATTGCGGAGAGAATCCTTTGAATGGTTTCCTTATTCTCCTTTGCCACGCTAACACTGACAACTGAAACGCCCCTCTTGAGAGGACGTGACCTGAATGCGTAGGCGTCGTCGGTTACCTCTCTCAGACTCCATTTGAGCAGTGATAGCCTCCCAGCGGGGAGCAACCCGGCAGTTGTGTAGGTGTACTCAGTTGTTCCAATGAAGCTCATGTCAAGGCCAAGTGGCCTGAGTGACATTGCAACGTCCCTTATGCTTATGTTCCTGTCAATCTCGGCCGCAGCAGAAGCTATCTTCGTGTCGATTTCCAGAACTTTGGTTTCGATTTCCTTCAGGATGTTTCTGGCAAAGTTAAGCGATTTCTCAAGTGTTGAATCGTCAATCTCGATGCGCTGCCCTGTGCTCTTTCTTGAGTCTATGCCGAGTATAGTCGCGATCTTGGAAACCCGCTCAAGCAATTCAAAAGCGATTCGTTCCAATCGCGACCTCTTAACTACAATGAACTTGGCTTGAAGCCTCACATCAATGAACTCGAACTGACTGAACTCTCCCAAGGCTAGAATGACCTTCCTTTCAAGGTCACGATGAGAAACAACCTTGGCGACTAATGCACTTGTTGGCCCCATGTTCAGCATCACCATCAGTTAACCGTTGGAGAAGAACGACCAGTTCAGTCCGGACACCTTGAGGCTCAAGACCTACAGAAATAAACGTTGTGACTAGAGAGCTGCTTTGCGAGCGATATACTCATCGTCCAAGTCCTCACAAACGAACCGCATGCACCGTACATGCCGGTGTAGGCTAATGTTTATCTTGAGTTCTAATGAAGACCTTCTGATATAGTGCATTCCGAGGAAAGACATTATGCCCGAGGCCCAAGATATCGATCGAATCCGCAAGGCAGAAAATGACGCTAAGGATAGAATTCGTGCTGCCGAGGACAGTGCGAGAGAGATTCGAAGGCAGGTTGAGGTTGATGTTATGGAGATACTGAAGGATGCTGAAACCGATGGCAGGAAGGCAGCTGAAAAGCGTATCAACAAGAACGAGACTAAGAGAGTTTCCAAGGAGCGCGAGTTTCTGAAGAAGATTGATAGAATAATCGCTCAGACACAAGAGAGCTCAAGAGAAAGAGAGGCCGCTGCAGTGAAAGTTGCGGTGGAGATGATAATTGGAGGGGAGTGATGATATGAGCAGTATTCAGCCTATCATCGAGATGATCAAGACAAAGGCGGCTGAAAGAGGAGATGAAATTGTCAAGAATGCCGAGAAACTGAGAGAGGAAAAGCTCTTGGAAGCAAGGAAGATAGGTAAGGCCAAGGTGGCTGCAATGATGGTTGAAGCTGAGATACAGTTTCAAACAGATAGTGCGAGGCGAGACGTCAATACAATGCTGACAGCGAGGCACAATATATTAGAGGCCAAAGAGGTCCTGGCTACAGATATCCTAAAACAAGCAATTGAATCTCTAGCGAAGAACCGCAAAACAAAGCGCTATGCTAGTATACTGGCTAACCTCATCATCGAGGGCGGTTCCGCTCTTGCCGTCGGGGAGGTTGAATTGATATTGCCCAATGGTCACAATCCACAGCTGGATCTCACAAAGATAGGCAGGGAAATCACGAAGCGTACGGGAATTAAAAGCAAGGTTTCTCTCTCAAAGGAAACAATTCGAGCTGCTGGAGGAGTTATAGTCAGAAGCAAAGATGGCACGAAATGGGTAGACAATACATTCGAGGGGCGCATTGATCGGATGTTAAGCAAGATAAGACAGCGGATTTACTCCATTTTGTTTAAGGACATTGACACATCAATCTAAATGAGAAGTCAGATAGTTCATGGTATCAGTTGGGGTATGTAGCCAATAAGCATGAAAGCGATGACGAAACCGTAGATTGCGACTGCCTCAATGAACACCACATACAGAATAGTTTTGCCAAAAAGCTCCGGCCTCTCGGTGATTGCTCCAAGCGCTGCTGCTGATGTCGACGCCATTCCCAGAGCTGCGCCAAAACCAGATGCACCCAGGACAATTGAAGCGGCTATGGCAAGACCGGCAACCCCCAGCATAGGATCTGTTCCTTGGAGTAGTGTAAAGCCAAGATCAGGCGCAACACTCAAAGCGCTAATGGCATGAGCTCCCGTGATAATAGTGGCAAGTGCTGACAAAGACAGGAACATGACTAGTACACCGATTACGAGCAAGGCAAGACTGGTTTTCAAGGAGTATATTTTCATTATTCGGTTCCTCTAATTGTCACCATATAGTAATCATCTGTCTTATGATAGAGGCTGGTTCTCCTTTCTCGACTCCTACTGCGATGGATATCACATTTCGCATCTCAAAGTACTTGAGATTGAAGAATCCAATCACTGTTCCAAGATGAAATGGGTAGCCGGACAGTTGCTTTTTAATCTGTTGTGCCAAGTAATCTCTCACTGCTATTTCGATTTTTGCCAAGTTGTTGGTTTCATTGTATATTCGGTCAAGCCGAGTCGCAATCTCAGTATGCCTAGTTTGTTTCAGCTGCAATAGCACATCGACCCAAGAAGTTCGCCGGCGTATGGAATCAACATATGCCTGCGAGTCCTTCGTGAATTGCACCATTGAAACACCAATCATGCGCCGATTGAGACCTAAGACCAATGCGCGCAACATCATGATTGTGTTGTTCAAGTCCACACGATTTTCAAGAAGCTGGATGATTCTCTGCTTGTCTTCATCTGGGAATGCTTCCAGTGATTCCATAATTTTCCGCAGGTACCACTCCTCAAGGGCAATCTCAAGTGGCACTGAGGTTTCAAGCTCTAAGTACACGGGGAGTCTGGTTAGAAGTGCAATCTTCAGATCCGGAATCGGGATGTCTTCAACGAGTTTCTCTACATTCTCCTTCTTGACCAACCGGGCAAACAGCTCAGTCTGAACTGGAGAAACCGGCACAACAAAACTGAGTATCTCGTCTCTCTTGAGACCAACATGCATTCCACGAATCACGGTCTTCAGGCCATCCGTCAAGAAGACCAAGGAGTAGGTTTCAGCGAAATCGCGCACCTTCCCGGACAAAGACCGGGTGAGTGTATGACTAACATCAGAATAGTCAGTAGCCAAAATTATTGCCAACTCCTCAAGACTCGGCGATTTTGAGGAGGTTGCCTCATCTATAGCTGGGCCGTAATGAGTGGTCTTCAATACTGCGATGAACTCATTGTAATCTTTGGAACGCAAGAGCCGTTCATAAGTGCCAATCTTAAGAGAGCGTACCAGCTGTCCTCTTACTCTCGCATTAACGAATCCGTACTCTTTCGCAGCCTTATAGGCCTTCATGATAAACCCGCTCCATTACTGGCCCGAAGGGGATTATCTGACTTTGCCCATGCGATTGATATAAAGCTGACGAGATATCTCAGCGAGTTTCAATTCCCTATTCAGTGTTTGAATATCGTGTTGTATCTAAAGGCCTGGCGAGATGTATTAGAAGGATTCAATAACCAAAAGGTGGCAGCTACCAAATGTGGTCCATATGACGGATGAAGATAACAATGGTCAATTCGACATTGGAGGAATGTTTAGGACTTCTGCGACTGTCACATTCGTGGTGGAGATTCTGTCGGTAATCGTGATGGTGGGTTCTGTCTTAGCTTGGTACATTGGAGGCTTCCTAGACATAATTGCTCCAGAGATTCAAATCTTGCTGTTGTTGATTCTATCTATCATTACGCTCATTGTCTTTCTAGCTGCCTTTGGCGTCTTTCTCAGGTTTTCTAGGAAACTTAGCAATGCGGTGGTTGGACAAGGCCTTGAGCAGGTCAAAATGAACGCGCCAAGAGTCAAAGCAGTCATCTTCATCTATGGACTGCTTGTATTGACCATGTTCGCCACAGGTGTCTACATCTGGTATCTAGTGGATCTGTGGTTCCTAATGCCATGGGCTGCGTCTCATACTTCCATTTCTCTTCGGATATTTGGATATGCGCTAGGAGCGTTCTTCATTTCATTTCTAGTTCAGATCATTGTGGCACTGATAGGACGAACCTCCACTAGATTGATAGTTGAAGTACTGGACGCGGATGACTCTGACTTTACGTAATGTTTACTCGTAGCGTTTCTTGTAGTCGGGGAACTCAACATCCTCGTCAATTTCCTCCTGTGAAGGCCGATATTGCCGCAAGATTGGACGCTCCAGATCCAGCTTATCGTAGTATTGAATCGTGATGTAGACACTGTAGACACCGAGAAACAAGCCAACAAATGCTCCAATCATAGCCCCTGTCAGTGCACCCTGTGGCCCCCCCCAAGTCTGACCTAGAATATCTCCTATGAAAACCATAACTATGACTGAACAAGGGAGTTCGGATGCGACTGCACACCATCGTCCTGCTCCTTCGAAGGTGCCCCCACTATTGCGGTCGCTCATGCTTCTGGAAAAGCACGGAGAAAGGATATTAGTTTTGGTGCATCACTTGTGCAGAATAGTTAACGCTTTTCAAAGACCGTTCCATTCAATTGTTGAGGCAACCAGGATGAAAGTGACTCTAAACTACGGCGATGGAACAGTGGACTTGCAGATTCCTGAGAGGAACCTCGCTGGAATAATCGCGCCGAAGAAAGTTAGAACTGTAGAGAATAATCTGGAGGAACTCAATAGAGTACTTGCCAATCCATACGGACCCGCTTTGACTGATGTCGTCAAGGGCAAAAACGTCTGCGTCTTGGTAGAGGATCATACTAGAAACGAACCTCATTGGGCACTCCTCAACGCTGTTGCTCCCAAACTAACGAATGCAAGCAGAGTCCAGTACATAATCACAACCGGATCGCATGAAGTGGAGCATCCCGAGAACTTGAAGATCGTGGATATGATCAAACGAGCCTCTACTGATGCAGGGCTTAAGAACTACGAAGTGAAAATTCACGATTGTCAAGAACCAGATATGGCTGACTTGGGAAAGACAAGCAGAGGTACTCCGGTCATTGTTAATGCAGCTGCCATCGGTCACGATGTGTACGTCCCTCTTGCTGATATGAAGGCGCACTACTTCAGTGGATACTCCAATGCCCTAAAGGACTTCTTGCCAGGAGTGTGCGGGTTTGCATCAATCGAGGGCAATCATTCAATGGCACTTGATCCCAAGTCAACCTTCGGAACACATCCATACCATCCAAACCCTGCAAGGCGAACCAACCCACTTGCTGATGACATGAGAGAAGCGGCTGAAATGATAACAAAAGGTGCCACAGTCTTCACTCTCTCAACCGTGTCCAATGGTGACAAAGTGGTGTGGGCAAGCGCGGGTCGCATGGAGCCAGTGATATCTGATGGGATTAAGGTGCTTGATGAAATGGCAAGCTTCACTGTAACCGCCAGACCACGGATTGTGGTGTCCCCTGGAGGTTATCCCCAAGACAAGAGCCTGTACCATGCCCAGAGAGCACTTGAACTCACCAAGAATGCAGTGTCAGAAGGTGGAGAGATTCTGTTTCTTGCAGAGTGCAGAGATGGTGTAGCACCTGAGAGTGCCATGGAGAATTTCTACTACAAGCTAACAGCTCCGCTTGATACTGTGATAGAGTCGATAAGCGGGAGATATCATCTGTATGAACACAAGGCGTACAAGTTCGCTGAACTCCTGAAAAATCTCTCAAGCATTCGGATGTTCACAGAGCTCGACAGGGAAACCGTAGAATCGGCTCACTTGGACAAG
>DAOWNS010000363.1 GCA_030642465.1 Candidatus Thorarchaeota archaeon
CGGATTGCTTGGGTGAGGTACTTCTCAGCATCCTCATATCTGCCCATTATGATTGAAAGCTCACCAAGATTCGTCAGTGGCATAATCTTGCCATACTCCACTTGCATGAGATCGAGGGCGCCGTCAAGGTAACCGAAAGCCTCCTCAAGTTTCAAC
Organism: Candidatus Thorarchaeota archaeon; assembly: GCA_030642465.1. Classification (GTDB taxonomy): domain Archaea; phylum Asgardarchaeota; class Thorarchaeia; order Thorarchaeales; family Thorarchaeaceae; genus WTCK01. The sequence continues at coordinate 157 of DAOWNS010000363.1, forward strand.
ATGCTGAGCATCAAGTTACCAAGATTGTTCAGAGCCATCGCGTGTCCGAGGTCAAACGATAGCTTGGCACTTGCACTTTGTAGCCGAAGATAATGCTCCTTTGCTCGATCGAACTCCCCGCGGAAGCTGCAGATATTTCCTCTAAGATTCTCTACCAGTGCAAGCATCATTCTGTGATTCCTAGATCGTGCCATCTCTTCTAAAGTATCAACAATGTGTGCGGCTCTGTCGAGCTGGCCTACTTCTCTGAGCAAAAAGCCCACTACGTAGAGAGCGAACATGGTTTCTATGGTTGGCTTTTCGACCTGCTCGGGATAGGCTTCAAGCAGGTTGTCAAACTCCATGATGCAAGTGATAACACTCGTGTCTTTTTCTGCGGCAGCCAAGAGTATTTTGACCGTGCTGAGCTTCACCTGATGGCCTGGGGGTGAATTCTCCCCGATTACTGATTCCATTGTCTTGAGAGCTTCTATGATCTCCTCGGTGTCTGAGAGTACAAAGAGACATATCGCTCTAAGGCTCAGGATATCCGGGTCGCTAGAGCCATCGGATATGAACAGACACTCAGCAAGACGCCCACGTAAGAGACCCGCTTCAACCCCCATCCGAAGAATCGATGGGTTTGATTTCTCCTTCATGCTCTCCTTTGATGCCAACTCAATGGCAACATCAGTGAAAGCTTCGAACGGGCTAACATCCTTCTTTTTGTGTTTGGCGGCTGCTTTGATGAGATTGTCCCACGGTATGGCATCATCACTGAGAAAATGTCTGAACTCGGGTTGAACCTCCTTCTGCGACACAGTACGCACTTGGGAATTGTTGTAGTTCATGGTATTGGATTTTGTGGTGAGCGTGTGCAATGGCACTAAACAGCAGTCATCTACGGTCAGGCAAAAGCATATCAGGTCAGCACTGGAAACGAAGAGAATAACCGTCATTGAGGTTGATCGATGTTTAGACATTACGCTGTCCTTGCGCTCGTTGTTGCTTCATTGCTGGTGCCCCCTATTGTGTTAACATCATCAACGTCACCTACGGTGGGGGATTCTGGTCCAAACATCGGTTCGATGTTGCTCTTGGAGCTCTCGAGGGGACTTGACACGTCACTGGCTGACGAGGGTCAAGCAAGAGCGCTGCTTGAGTTTGAGAAAATGCTACTGCCTCGAGAGTTAGAGCTAGCTGAGAGCATAGGTGTAGTGTTTGATCGTCGAGGCGCGTCCATAGTTAACGTCGGGCGGGTTTACTCTGCTTGTGTACCAAGTGCTGATGTACTAACTGCGCTAGGGGTTCTGGGCTTGGTGAAGGCCACCTCAGGAAACAAGAAGTTCTTCCCAGCACTCAGTACTTCCGTACCCGCTGTGAATGCTCCACAGGTGTGGAACAACATCAATGAAAATGGCAACTCAATCAATGGTAGTGGTGTCACCGTTGCCGTGATTGATACGGGTGCGGAGTGGCGTCATCCCAGTTTTTGGCGTCAGAATACCAGTGAACTGACGGTGATTCAACAGGGTGCAGATTTCTACGTTGACATAGATAATGACACAATAGCAGATTCTAACGAGGGACCCATAGCTTCGGTAGTTTCCCAGGATCTCACGGCATTTGTATACTCAGAGAATTACATGTACATCGATGTTGATGATGACGGCGTCTTCCAATGCAACCTCGGA
>DAOWNS010000072.1 GCA_030642465.1 Candidatus Thorarchaeota archaeon
GTCCTGTCAGGAGGCAAGGTGTTCCATTTGTGTAGAGTATCTTGCATCAAGGGCGTGTGACAAGTGTGGCCGACTGGTCTGCGAGGACCACGGAGTAAAAGTGAACGAAGTCACCGTCTGTGAGTTATGCAGGGTGAATGAAACATGACAATGACTGCAGTTCACCTCGGAATGGACGATATCGACAGCCCGAGAGGAGGCTGCACGACGCACTTTGCTAGTCTCTTAGTTGAGGTTTTGACTGAGTTGGGAGCCAGATGGCTGGATTATCCGAATCTCATTAGATTGAACCCAAACATCCCGTACAGGACACGAGGTAACGGGGCGGTTACTCTTAGATTCGAAATTGAATCTTCAGTCATAGACGAGGTCCTACCAAGAGCGAATCTTATGCTCAAAGAGTACCTGAAGGAGGACTACCCAAACACCAACCCAGGAATGGTCATCACGACTGGAGATGTCCCAGCTGATTTGCTCGGATTCGCCCAGCTTGCACTCTGGAGGACTGTGCCCGTTGCATTGGCCCGAAGACTAGTGGACAGATTAGCCCTGTCACATATTATAGTTGGAAATGGGAGGGGGCTCATAGGCGCACTGTCTGCCATAGGGAACCAATTACGCCAAGATCATACCTACGAGTACATCGCGTACCGCTCCGTCGAGTTGACCTCTAGAGCACGAGGGGTTGATGTGGACTCTGTGTTCAAGATGAATCAGAAATTTGGAAACCGCCTGTTTTCCAATGTCGACATCGCTACGCAGAAGATTCTGATTGAACCTCATGGTCCGGACCCAGTTATTTTTGGAATCAGAGGAGAAACCCCGCTGGCTGTGAAAAAAGCTGCAGATTTAATTCAGAGTAGCCAAGACAAGGAACGTTGGATGGTGTTCAGGACAAACCAGGGGACAGGTGAACATCTCCGTCACAGAGTGCGCCTTTCCGATATTAGGCCATATATGGCCGCTGTGGTGGAGGGAGAAGTTACAGCAAAATCAAAGATAATCGAGGGCGGCCATGTCATCTTCAGGATAACGGATGGCTTCACTATTGCAGAGTGTGCAGTGTACGAGCCAACAGGTGAGTTCCGAGAGATAGCAATGATGCTCACTGAAGGAGACAAGGTAAGTCTAGATGTAGGAGTTCGGCCTGCGTCAAGGATGCACGGTCTGACATTGAATGTCGAGGGGCTTGGAATCCTCCAACTGACAAACAAACCCATTCTTGCTAATCCGATATGCCCACATTGTCTGAAAAGAATGAAGAGTGCTGGCAAAGAAAAGGGCTTCAAATGCATCAAATGCGGCTTCAAGGACCCCCAAGGCAAGAAGATAGAAATTCCAGTTGAAAGACAACTGAAAATTGGCAGATATCTGCCTCCTCCAAGGGCACAGAGACATCTGACTCGACCTAAGGATAGGATGGATCGAGTAAACAAAGGGATACCGAATAATCTTATCGACGAATGGCACGAGCCCTAGTACACTGCGGCATTGAAGAGCGTCGGAACAGCTGATGAACAAGCTGCACTAGACTCTGCGTCCACGACGGCCGCCAGGTTTTCTTGTTCCGTCATGTGGAATGGGTGTGACCTCATCTATGATGCCTATCCTCAGACCAGCACGACTTAGAGCACGAATGGCTGCCTGAGCGCCGGGTCCAGGTGTTTTTGGTCCATGACCTCCAGGAGCTCGAACACGTATGTGAATACCGTAGACGCCCTTGTCTTTGGCTTCGCGTGCGGCCTGGAAGGCTGCTTGCATTGCTGCGTGTGGTGAGGATTCATTTCTGTCTGCTTTCACCATCATGCCACCAGAGGTCCGCGCGATTGTTTCTGCTCCGGTTATATCTGTGAGATGGACAATGGTATCGTTGTATGATGCAAAAATATGTGCGATAGCCCACTTGTCGCGATTGTCGTCTCTACTCATCTTCGGCGGCCTCCTCCTTGCCTGCGTCTGCCATCCCGACGCCCGCCGAAACGATTGTCAGACTCATCCACTTCCTCAGGTGGTTGTGATGCTCTAATGGCAGCATCTGAAGCAGCAATCCTGGCAGGATGTGACTCGCTGTTCAGTGCAGATTTCGGTGTGAACATCAAACGCTCTTCTTCATTCACTGTTATTATCCTACGTGGAGTAGTTACTCTTGCTCCATCCAGTGCAACGTGTCCATGTGTCACAAGTTGACGCGCGTGATGCACGGAGCATGCAAGACCCTTTCTGAAGATAATCGTCTGAAGTCTACGGTCAAGAATACTCTCTAAGGTTAAGTCAAGAACATGGTCCAGTGATGGTTCAGTCGTCAGAACTCCGGTCCGGATTAGCTTGTCAACGAGTTCCTTTTCCTGCAACGCACGCTCATCGATTGACAGAGCAAGTAGATTACGTGCGTGGCGTCTGTAGCGAGATAGATCAGTTTTATGTTTCCAGAGCTCTCTCTTGTTACGAAGCCCGTAGACGCCCATCAGCTGGAGCTCTTGCTCAAACCTGTCACTGTCAAAAGGACGTTTCGGAGTCACGTACTTCTTCTTCTGCCGACGTGGATCACCCATCATTCACTACCTCGGGATGTTACTTTCGCTCTTGATACACCGACGGCCATTCCTTTACGTCCGGTAGTCCTAGTGTGTTGTCCTCGAACCTTCAGACCAAGAGAATGTCTGAGACCCCGCCACGATTTGATTCGCCTCAAACGCTCAATGTCACTTCGGTGAGCGAAGTCAAGGTCGGAACCGGTGAAATGAAGCATCTTGCCGGTCATTCTATCGTTTGGTCGATTGATATACCAATGAGGCAAACCTGCCTTCACCGGGTCTGAGATTATCGTTTCAATCTTGGAAATGTCTGCATCATTGATATGACCCAGTCTAGTAGAGGGGTCCATACCTAGAGCGGTGATGATGGCTTTCGATAAACGAAGTCCAACTCCACTAACTTTAGTGAGCCCCTGCAGGAGGTTCTCCTGGCCATCTATGTCTTTGCCAGACACTCGTACAATGTGTCGATATTCTTCAGACATGGTATCTAACCTCATTCAGACTGGGGTGAGGCTTGTTCGCCTCTTGAAGACGCCTTATAATAGTTGGCATCAAGACTCGGCATCACGGGACAATTTGGAGCTGGAAACGACTGCACGCGTTAACAACAAGCTCTCATAGGTTACAAACTGAGGGGGCCTTTTAGGGGATTGTTAAGACTTAGAAGCAGTGTCATTGCGGTTGAGAGTGCAAGACACGAGTAGGTCTACAGAGATGGAACCGAGAGCCACCCCATCAGTACTAGGATCAATTTCTGAAGTTCTCAGAAACCGCCTTGAAGAGTCTTTGAATGACTCTAGGAAGCGCAAGAATACTATCATGCTTTCGAGCAACAGTTTAGCAAATCGCATCATAATTGAACGTTGGGGGATTAGACCTTCACAACGAAAGCAGTACTCCAACCTCTTCTCTGACGTAAGGCGGCATTGCCGCAAGTATTTTCGACATTTGGCGGCTGGTCGCAGACTGTGTTGGAGCAGCAGCTCTGGTAGCTACACGATGGGAGTCTTCAAATTTGATGAGGTACGTGGAAATCTGATACTTCAATTTGTGATTCCACAGAAAGGCGAAGAATGGATAGTTCCCACCGCACAAGAGGGATAGCATGGAGCTTGGGATTAGCTACCGCGCACCATAATTAATGGTTTCATTTACAGAGTCATAATAAGAGAAAAGATGAAAAGCAGAAGACCTCAGGAACTTGAACAAGCCCGGATAGCCAAGCGGCTACGGCGGCAGCCTGGAATCGACGGCTTCATGAATGCCTGTCGAACAGGCAGCTGCTCTCCTTTGGGAGGCATGAGTTCGAAGTACAGCGCCTTGCGTGCGTACGAACATATCTCATTCCGGGCGCCATCTTTTCTTCTTCAAGGAGTTTCATGACTTATATTGTGGATATCCGCACCATCCGAGAAAGTAGCTTCATCAACATAATTGGTGAGCATCATCTCCTTGACTCTATGGCGATCACGCGTGTGTCCCAACACCCACATTAGCTTCACAACTGCAGCCTCAGAGGTCATATCGTGGGCACTCATTGCCCCCACATCCAATGCGGCCTTTCCCACCTCATAGAGGGACAGGTCCGCTTGTCCGAAGGCGCATTGTGTACTCATCAAGACTGAACAGCCTGCAGAAACCGCCTGCTTAATTGGCCCTGTAAGGGCATTCTCTTGAGTTGGGATGTTGCCAGAGCCATAACCTTCGATGACAATCCCGTGATACCCCATGTCGATTATTCGCGAGATAACATTGGGAGAAATCCCTGGAAAGACCTTCAAGAGAAACACTCTATCATCAAGTCGAGTGTCGAAGCGAGGTATGAGATTGTGCCGTTTTGTTCTGCCCTCATAGAGCACTATGTCACGAGCCAGCATCCCCAAGGGCGTTGGATCTGCAGAATCGAAGGCATCTTGATCTCTATCTCTGAGTTTTTTTACCCGAGTCGCTCGATGGATTTCCCCATTGAAGACTATGCACGTTTCGCCCAAGTCAGCCCAAGCCGCGACTCTTAACGCATCTCTCAGATTTCTAGGTCCATCGCTCCATGGCATTGAGGCAGGTATTTGTGAACCAGTGAAGACGATAGGCGTTCCGAAGTCCTGAATCATGAAGCTCACAGCTGAGGCCGTGTACACCATCGTGTCCGTTCCATGCAAAACCACGAAACCATCTAAGTCTGGTATTTCTTCGTATGCAGACTTAATGCAGCTAGCAACCTCTTGCCAATGGTGAGGTTGTGCATTTGCTGAATCAAGTTGAAACAGCTCTCTCTTGATGACCTCTATTTTGCCCATGCCTTCAGGCAGGTGAGACAACAACGTGTCCACGGACAAACCAGGCCTATAGGCTTGAACTTCAGAGTCATAGATGCTGGCAATTGTGCCGCCCGTTGGAATAATGCAGACTCTGACCGGTTTGCCTTCGGACATGGTTTAACTCTCAATTATCTGACCTAGGACTCCATCTTATCCGTGTTGTGGCCAAGTTACTAGTATCTTTTCATCAGAAAGCAAAGTAAAAAGCCACGGAGCATACGGAAATCCTAATGCACGACCTCGTAATCGTTGGCGGTGGGCCTTCTGGAGCATCATGCGCAAGAAGAGCTGCTCTCCACGGGCTTGACGTTGTGCTTCTTGAAAAGAGCGTCCACCCGCGCGACAAGCTCTGCGGCGGCGGACTCTCTCCTCATGTCAAGGACCTAGTGGATTTTGACATCAGTAGAGTAATTGAACTTGATATCTACGCAGTACGTCTAATCTCACCCTCAGGAAGGCGACTGTATCTCAAACGAAACACTCAATCAGGATACACTGTGAAGAGACACGAGTTTGACCACCATCTATTGAAGAAAGCAGAAGAAGCAGGCGCCAGGGTTGAACAAGACACAGAGGTTGTCGCCATTGAACAGCTGCAATCCGGGATTAGAGTACTCACGAAGGGCGACTCATACAGAGCGCCCCTTCTGGTCGCCGCTGACGGAGTCAATGGCATCGTAGCTCAGAGCCTAGGAATCAGGAGAGGATGGCCTTCCAACCAGGTCGGCCTGTGCATTGCAGCGGATGTGCCCGTGGATCCCAGCGAGATTGAGAGAATCATGTCAGTTTCTGAAGAAGAGGACCGCATACCCATTGAGATATACTTTGGACCAGTGAAGTGGGGTTATGCGTGGTGCTTCCCAAAACGAAACGAGTTGAGCATTGGAGTTGGGTGTAGAATGGACAGGCTGTCCAATCTCAAAGGGAGTTGGCATGATTTTGTGTCAATGCTGGAACGAACAAGGGGAATCCAAATTAAGCCCGATTCTACGAGATCCTTCAGAGTGCCTCTTGGCGGATGCGAGAAAAGAGTAATTGGTCGTCGAACTATGCTAGTCGGAGACGCAGCTGGGCTTGTTTCTCCATTCTCCGGTGAAGGAATATACTACGCGATGAAATCTGGGCAGATTGCAGCGGATGTCGCGAAAGATATGACGGCAGCCCGTAATCCACTTCTAGTGAGAAACTACCAAAATGCAATCAAGAAATCAATGTGCCGCAATCTTGACGCAGCGATGTTCATATCCAATATACTTTACAAGTCCTCCAGCAACACGGAGTTGGTATGCAAAATCGCCCAAGAGGATCCAGTGATGGGTGAGTTGATGCTTGACATAATCGCTAACACGAAACCCATGCCTGAACTCAAGATTGCATTAATCAAGCGCTTAGTTACGCGTCATCCTCTGAAAACGTTGAGGCTGGGAGTCTGATACTCTCACGAGATTTCTGCTGTTCATATGCTCGGTGGGATAACCTCGTGTGAGCCATCCTTATCCAGCTTGATTCTCATGAGGTCTCTAGCAAGGATTGTGTTTGGATTGATGGATAAGGCCTCTTTGATTATGACTGCACCATCCTCATAGCGAGGGCTATAATGAGTGAGAGCAAGAAGTTTCACGCCGGCATCGAGGGCTAACTGAGCTGCCGCTGCTGCAGTAGTATGGCCCCTTTCCACTGCGAGGTCTGCGTGCTCAGACGTATACATTGCTTCACATATGAGTAGATCAGCATCGGTTGCTGCCTGTTTCAATGATTGACATGGACGGGTGTCACCTGAATACACAATCCTAATTGGGAGAGGCTTTGAACCTGTCACCTCTTCAGGGCGAATCGTTCTGCCATCTGCAAGCTTAACCTCTTTACCCTCCGACAATGCCTGCCAGCGCGGGCCTTTAGGAATACCTAGCTTCTTGGCTGTTTCTGGCAGGAAAGAGCCCGTAGGACGCTGATACACGATTTCGTAACCGAGTGCGTAACCTCGATGGTCTACCTCGAATGCGTTAACGCGGAGGTTATCTACCTCGAAAATGGTACCCGCTCTTATTCCATATACAGTGGTTTCGAAGGTAGTACTGAAGTTCATTGTATTCTGAGCTGATTTGACATACTGGATTAGTCCGTTAGGGCCGTAGACGCTGAGGGGACGGATACGTCCTAGAAGTGAAAAGCGCAGCAATAAACCAGGGAGACCAAGTATGTGATCTGCATGCATATGAGTGATGAATATGGCTTGCCTCTTATTGGTCCCGAGATTCGCACGTTCGAACTGTCTCTGTACATCTTCCCCTGCGTCTAGTAGCAGAACCCAGCCTTGATATTTTATGGCAATTGCAGGTAGGTTGCGTCCCTCCGTAGGCATGCTGCCGCCTGTTCCAAGAAACACAACCTCCAGCATTCAAACCACCAATAGGAGAACCATCGGACTCATCCAAATATGCGTTTCGACCAAACTCATGTCAAATCCAGCGGGATATTTTTCTTCCTGCTCTCGTTTTTAACAACCCCATACGAGAGGAGGTCGAAGAAACTTGGATCCCACTTCCATCGCTTCTTACGACGATCATACATGGAAGCCACCTTAATGGGGTTAGTAATCCCACCTGCGACCGAATAGGCAGCGAAGTCATCGGCTCTGCTTTTCTCGGAAAATAATACATCAATGATATCTGACGCAGAACCTGACGCAAGAGCTGATAGTAGAAGGATCCTCTTCTCGTTATGGTTTTCAAGATTCTCTAGACGAGAAACGTAAGTCAGAGGCAACTGACTCCACGCTGGCACGATATCGCCAGCGCAATCCGGACTCAAGAGAGCAATAACCCGATCCTTCAATTTTGGAATGGTTACCGTAGCTCTCGGCACTACGACCCGTTTGTTAATCAAATTGGACCTCTTTCTGAAAGCTGTGCTCTCGCTTAGACCGATGGATTTGGTAATCTCGACTGCCGTCGACTCGTAGTTCTCCAAAATCTTTTCGAGAATTTTAAGCTCTGCAGATGTGAACGCGGAAGACGGAATAGTTGGTCCCGAAAAGTGAGCTCCAACAGTAAGATCATCGCTCCCAGTCCTCAACATGAGCCGGAAGTGAAGGAGGTTGGGACGCCACTCGCCGGTCTTCGAATTGTAGTAAACACTACTGAACCGGGGTTTTCCAGCAGAGAGTTTCCAAGCTGAAACGGAACTAGCAGTACTTCTCAAGGATTTAATCATCTTCAGCAATTCGGGAATGCGCTCCCTTGGGAGGATTGAAACTAA
>DAOWNS010000332.1 GCA_030642465.1 Candidatus Thorarchaeota archaeon
GTCATCTCATTACGAGTTAGGGTGCCAGTCTTATCTGAGCAGATAACGCTAACACGTCCCAGACTTTCGACTGCTGAGAGGTCTCTGATTATCACTCCCTTCTTGGCCATTGCCAGGACGCCTGTGAGAAGAACTATCGTAGTCAAAAGCGGGATGTTAATCGGCATTATGGTCATTGCTTTGGTAATTCCATCGCTGAGAATATCAGCAATGGCGTCCATGTCTTGAGCAAAAGGTTCACCTCTCATGAGCGGGCTAATAATCCCCAGCCAAGCTACAGAAATTGTCATGAGAAAGATGGCTGCAATCCCCAAGTACTTCGCAAGAAGATTTACTTTCTTGCGTAATGGGATATCCCCAGTGTTCAGAACTTGCAGCTCACTCTGGATTTTCCCAATCTCTGTACCTGCCCCGGTTGACGTAGTTACTACGGTGGCGGTCCCTGTTGAAACATATGTACCCAGGAAGACCATATTCCGCATGTCGGTCAGTGGAACGTCATCTCTTACGGCTGAGCCTGCATCCTTGTCTGCGGGAACGCTCTCGCCAGTGAGTGACGCTTCGTTTACCGTGAGATTTGCAGATGAGATTAGTCTGCCATCCGCAGGAATTCTATCACCCTGTCCCAAGATGTATATGTCTCCTGGAACTAAATCCATTGGATTGACGCTTAGCTCGGATCCATTTCGAATAACTCGAGCCTGCCCAGCGGACAAGCGCTCCAGCGATTCAAGTTTTTTCTGAGCGCGAAACTGTTGGAAAATCGCGACAATGCAATTGACACTGACTATGCCAAGCCACATTATCGCCTGTCCCATTTGATTCCCGGGCCCAGGGAACATTAGAGCAAGCACGACAAGAGCAAATGAACTCAAGAGGTAGATGGTGATTAGCCAATTGAAGATGGGAGCAAGATAGACTTGCCAGAAGGACCCCTTGACTTTCTGAATAACGTTGGGGCCGTATCTATTTCGACTTGTTTTGGTCTGGTCTTCCGTAAGGCCCTTCTCGGGCTCAACAGAGAGAGATTCAAAAACCTCCTCAAGGGGTATGGAGTGAAACCTCTGAGGTGCATCAGAACTGCTAGGGGCGGCATCGCTTGCAGACATGGGGGTACCTCTTAAGGTCGTAAATGAACGAAGGCGTCAGCATAGATAAATGAACTTGTAATTAACACGCTAACTAACCCCGGACATACGAACCGAAGTGCGCTGTCTTTTGAATGTTTTCAAGATTGCCAGAAATGAATGCAGGAGCCAATGTCGTATTAGATAGGTTCATCAGATGTTACGTTTCAGAAGTTACGCCGCGCAAGGCCTTTACACCTGGGGTGTCAATCATGTCAAACTATTGGGAGCAAGATATTGGTTCAAAGGACCAATCTTCGTCAGGAATCAAAATCCTGGCCGTGATTATTGTCCTCATGCTTGTTATCGCAGGAGGAGTAATCGTTATCTTCCGCATGAATCCGCTGGCGCCGTCAGATGGCGGAGTGAGGGTAGCAGTTCTCGACACTGGAATCGACATCGATCTCGCTCTACAGGGACGAGTTGTTTCTCAGAGGAGCTTCATAACGGTAGAGAATGGGTATGATATGAATGATGTTTCAACCAGCGACTCAAAACCTGATGACATACCGCATGGCACGATGGTAGCTAAGACGGTAGTTTCCGAAAGCGAGAGCGCGATGATTGTAAATGCCAGGGTCTTGGACTTTGAAGGCTCAGCCACCGTATTGGGAATCCTTGCGGCGATTCGTTGGGCCGTTGAGGAGAATTGCAGTGTGATTAACCTCAGTCTGGGTTCCACTCCATCATTTGGGGATCCGCTTCAAGATGCGGTTGAGTGGGCATTCAATCAAGGGGTTGTCGTTGTTGCAGCAGCAGGTAATGATGGACAAGATGGTGTAGCGGGAACGAGCATCGAGTCCCCGGGATTGTTTCCGTACTGTCTAGCTGCAGCGGCACTTCAAACAGATGGTACTCCAGCGGGATTCTCAGGCACAGGACCTACAGCGTCAAGGTACATGAAACCGGATATCGCAGCTCCGGGCTATTATGAAACATCTGGTGCTACGTACTTCGGGACTAGCTTTGCTTCACCCAGAGTCGCAGGAGCAGCTGCCGGCTTGATAGGATATTGCTTGACCAACAACATCACATACACACCAGGGTCAATCATGACTGCATTGTTAATGGGAGCTTCATCCATGCCCTATGAAGAGTATATTGTGGGCGCGGGGAGGCTTGACTTGCAGGCATCAATCACGCTCATAGCGCAAACATCTACGGACGGAAATCTGCCCGCCATCGCCTACACAC
>DAOWNS010000109.1 GCA_030642465.1 Candidatus Thorarchaeota archaeon
AATCTTAATAACTGCTCAGCAGGCTGCAGGCCTCACGACGCCCCGGTAGTGTAGTCCGGCCCAGCATCTAGGGTTTTCGACCCTATGACCCGGGTTCAAATCCCGGCCGGGGCACCACGTACTTTTTGACTATTCAAAAGTGAGTCTCATATTGAAGTTGGAAGCGTCGTATGAGTGCGTTAATGCTCCTGAGGACACAATGTCAACACCGCTCTGCGCGTAGTCTTTCACATTGCTCTCATCTATCCCCCCAGATGCCTCTAGGATTACTTTTTCTCGCCAGCCCTTCTTAGTCAGTGCATCGTTCACCTTTGCGATATCCTCTGGTTTGAAGTTATCCAACAAAACTATGTCAGCCCCTGTTTCAACAGCCTCCATAGCCTCCTTGAGATTTCTCACCTCGCAAGAGATTTTCTTGCTGAATGACACCGCTCCTTTTGCTGCCGTGATGGCTTTTCCCACTCCTCCTACTGCCGCGATGTGGTTATTCTTTATCAACACCATGTCATCCAGCGCATACCGATGAGGATCACCTCCACCAACTTGGACTGCCCGCTTCTCGAAGTACCGAAAACCAGGAGTGGTCTTTCTAGTTGCAGCAACGACCAAGACCGAATTTCCTTCTCTCGCAGTTTTCACCATTCGGTGCACTTTGGTAGCAATTCCGCTCATTCGCATAATTATGTTTAGACAGACCCTCTCAACTGTGAGCAGTGTTCCAGCAGGTCCTTTCAAGCGAATGACAGGCTCGTCTGGTCCCACCCATTTGCCTTCATCAGCAAGTACTTCGCAGGAAAGTCCAGTAATCTCAGCTATTGCAGCAATCTCAATCGCGCCAGCCAAGATAGCTTTGTTTCTTGCGAATATCGTCCCCGTTCCAGGTGTCATTGGCTGACCTATGGCTTTCGTGGTCAAATCGCCAGATCTGATATCTTCCTCAAGGTATTCCTTCAGCGCTTTAATTACTGCAGGCGATGGTCGGTTCATCATAATTCACACTCGCTGTTAGCATCTTGGGTGACTGGGGTTTCTAATCACGGTTCCGTGTGGTGATTCTTCTCCAAAAATCTCTGCCTGAAACGACATGAACTCGGTTTGCGAATCTTTCCACGCGTCAGCAGGTAGTCCTGCCTTGTTACATGTGTGCTTCAGATACTCCTCTACGTTCCACTCCCAATCAACCGGAACCTGTGGTAACAGAAGTCCGCGCCACATACCTCTGGATACTATGAGGCCGTCGCGCCCGACCTCCACTAAATCCAAGAGTTTCATTGGATCATCATACTCTACCTTCACAGGAGGCGTCAGAACACTGAGCTCAACTAGAATCGCATCCAGCTCCTTCGGTTCAACTGGGGCAAAGCGTGGATCGCGTGTAGCCGAATCGACAGCGGAATCCATCGTGGCATCGATTAAGGGCTGAGTCGGATATGGTCGACCTATGCATCCTCTTAGTGCGACAGTATCTTCTTTGATGGAATTGAGCGTCACAAAGACGCCGGATTCTTTCCATAGGTGCCCAGGAGCGTCCTGGGGGGATTGTGCTTTTCTCTGATGCTGTACAATCTCATCCACTGTCTGTCTTGCCAGTTCAACTAGGAGTTTGCCATCATCATCAGAGTAAACATGGGTCATACAGCATCAACTCGGTTATCCCCATCCACTAAACGCGGTTATGTCTTTCGCACAGGAACCCTTCCTGCAACTCCTGGGCCGATGAGAAACTGACCGTAGTTATAGACCAAATCGCCTCCAACAAGCGTCATGACTGGTGTGGCTAGGACCCGTCGCCCCTCAAATGGAGTGACTTTGGCCTTTGAATTGAAGAAAGCTCCACAAATCACCGATTCTTCTTTCTTGACAATGCAAATGTCCGCGTCATAGCCTTTGGCAAGGACTCCCTTGGAGCCAAGCTTGAGTATATGGGCTGGTGCCGAACAACAACACCTCAGATACTCGACCCATGAAAGTCGTCCCTCTAGGACTTCTGTCAGCATGAGGGGTACAGTTGTTTCTAGCCCGGGTATCCCTGATGATGCTTCAAGAAACGTGGCTCTTTTCTCCTGTTCAGTGTGAGGTGCATGATCAGAGGCAACACAGTCAATTACACATTGATGGAGAGCTTTCTGCAACGCCTTGTTGTCATAGGGTGATCTAAGAGGCGGTAGCATCTTGGATGCGCCGTCAGGGTGTGTAAAATCACCTCCTGCCAAAAACAGGTGATGAGGCGCAACTTCTGCCGTCAGGAGGTCCTCAGCCCTGTGCTTTTCTATAGTTCTCACGGATGACGCACAGCTAACATGACAAATGTGCAATCTGCCTCCAATCTCTGACTGCGCGGCTAGGAACTGTTGAATCGAATCTTCCTCACTCTCACAGGTGTGCTGCATCAGGAATGCGTCAAGGGTTTTGGGTGCAGAACGTTTTCCACCAGTTTCAGGATGCAGTAAGAGCGGGATATCATGTTCTTCTGACAACTTTAGGCAGGCACGTATTCGTTTCTGATTGTATGAAGTGTCCTTGATAATTGGCGAATGTGGATACACTTTGAACCCAAGAATGTCGGGCACTATCTGCGCATCGAAATCTGACGTGTTTCTTTGTATTCCGGAATAAAAGCCCACGTTAACAAATCGCTTCTCCTTTGCGCTATCCACTTTCTCTGCCAGGCTATCACGGTCAAGGGTGGGAGGGTTGGAATTAGGCATGTCAACTACTGTAGTCACGCCGCCTGCTGCAGCAGCTCTTGTGCCGGTTTCGAAATCCTCCTTGTCAGAATTATTTAGGTCTCTAAGGTGAACGTGGATGTCAATTGCACCCGGAAGGATATAGAGATCCTCGCAATCTATCACCTGCTGGGCTGGTGGTTCACTCCCCGGACTGTAAATCCCCTCAATTTTGCCAAGATGCAGAGCAACAGCTTTTCGCGTTGGCGCACCCTCGACAATAACTAGACCATTCTTCAGGAGGTAGTCCACACTCATATGCTATCAACGCCATCCCGGCTGCGTCATGACGTTGTGAAACTGCCTTATTCAGTCTTCTCAGTGACCTTGAATTTGTTAGCCACAAAACGAGTAAAGTCTGTGGCGCTGATAATTCCCATCAATCTGTTCCCTGAGCCAACAACAGGCAATGTGTTGAGGTTCGCGTCAAGCATGAGTGTCACTGCTTCATCCAACGAAGCATCCGGAGAGGTCAGAGGTGGTTGTCTTATCATTGCGTCAACGACACGTATCTGCCTTACCTGACTCTTACGATATCTATCGGGCACCTCCACACTAAAGCGAGCCATTGCCTCAGCCACAGCCCTCTCCGTAAGGAGTCCCAATACACGGCCGCCGTCGGTGACAGGAATGCCTGAGTGACCTCGAGTAAGCATCTCCATTCTTGCCTTAATCAGACGCTCAACAGGGTTGACAACTAGGAGTTCTTCCGTTGTCATCAAATCTTCTACCTTCACCTTCTTGAACTTCTTCACGAGCTCTGACATGTCCTTCTTTGTTATAACACCAACGAGCTTACCCTCGTCGTCAAGAACGGGACATCCACTCATGCCCTTGTCCATCATAAGTTTAGCAACATCCGTCACATCATCGTCAGGAGTCACGGTGATCACAGTGTCAGTCATCGCACTAGACACGTGAAGTCGTCCTATGGAAACCGCTACTACCTTGCTGACTCCCAGTCTATCCGCGATATCTGCATAGGTAATAATCCCCTTTAGTTCTCCATTCTCCATAACAATAAGGCGATCAACCTTCTTCTTATCGAGCAAGTCTAATGCGTACGACAGTCTCTGGTCCTTGTCAATCGTGACAGGTTTAGTCATTATTTGGCTTACTTTCATCGCATGAGTCTCCAACAGTTATGCTAAGTTATTAGCTGATGCAAATCAAGGAATAGTTCCTCTACTACCTACGACACTCCTCACAGATATACTCGCCGTCTGCCAGCGCCAAGTCGATAGAGTACTCTCCACATACATCGCAAACGCCTCCATAGGCAATGATCTCGTCTTCCTCTGCTACTACTACGGATCCCTGCTCGTTCTTGACCCGTAATGATTCCACCATGACGTCAATAAGTTCCGGAGACCAGCGCAGAATGTCTCTAGAAGTGATTATTCCCGCCAGCGAGTCATTTTTCAGGATTGCCACTCGTCGGATTCCAGCGCGTGTCATCACACGCATTGCCTCTGTGAGCGCCGTGTTAGGAGTGATGTGAATTAAAGGTGAGCTCATGACATCCTTGGCTTTCGTTGTCTTTGGGTCCTTTTGCTCAGCAACTACTCGAGTGACTATATCGGTTTCAGTTATGATGCCTATAGCACGTTCCGCCTTCACTATGACTATTGAGCCGATGTCAATCTTGGCCATTGACTTAGCAACCTCAAGAACCGTGGCGTCAGGTGGCATTGTTACGACATTCACAGACATGATTTCCTTAACAGGCATCATTGGTGTCGGTTCGGACATTGGAATGACCTCAATTAGGCAGAAGGTTGGTTTGTCACTCTGGATGTATGTGGTGCAGAGTGCCTCTCCGCCGCACTCCTTTGGAGTACGTTATTAAATGTGTCTGTGTTCAAGACTGTAGAATCCACGGCGAATCCCTACTTTCGGGCGACTATTTCACCCTCTCCCGCAGGCAGAACCTGCATCACGTCCTCCTGCGGTATCTGCTGAATAGCGCGTTTCATCTCTTCAGGTACAATTCCGGCAAGATGTTTGAGAATCTTCTTCACCAGCTGGCCTTTCTTTGTCCTTCCTGGCGTTACTCGGACGAAGAATTCTGTATTCGCCTCTACTGCTGACGGCGGCCCAGAGATTGGAATTGCATCCTCTTCCTCGAATATCACTCCCACTGCCAGTTCCACAGGCACTCTTCGAACGTAATTCTTCGAGCCATAGAGCATAACTCCGCCAGCTGGGAGATACTCTCCGGAGGGTGGTGAGAAGCTTACTTGTTCCGGATTCACCCAGAATGCATCCCCACCTGAAAGGCCATCCTGCCAGGCTCTTGAGAAAGTCACAGAGAATTGCGCCGCCTCTTTGATGGTCTGGTCCCCTGGCGCAGTGTCCGGGACTTTGATCACAACATAAGGCGCACCGTGAATCGCTGCGTGAAAGAATACGTCATTGGCACCCAATTGTCGCTTTGCCAAGCGTTCGTTGCTTTTTGCGTCACGACCCCCCAAGACGAGAAAACCCTCGGACGAAATAAACCATCTGAACTTCTCATACCAGTGCTTCTTCCGAGCTTTCACCCGGATTCTCTGGCTTGCAGGTTCGATATCGGTGGCTACAAGTTCCTCAAGTCGTGCTCGAGTCTTACCTATCTGTTTCTCGGCCCCTTTTGCCTTCGAGAGGGCTTTCTTTGCTTGATTGTAAGCGAGAGCGGCATTATCCTGTGCACTTTGCCTGATATCTAGGACAACCTCAGCACCATCTAGACATACAATAATCTGCCCTTTAGATGGAATAATTCTCTCAATCAGCAGCGCTGAGGCATTGCCCTGCTTCTTGCCATCTTCAATCCTCTGGGTAATCTCATCCCACGAGAGGCCGCCGGTACGAGCCCCTGAAACTGTGTCAAGCACATCCTGCATGGTCTGGAAATGATTGTAAATCAGCTCTCCCGTCGCCTTTCGTTTCTCAGACTTGGTTATTAATGATTCAATACTCTCATGTTGCTTGTCGATTATCTTCTGCAGCCTTTGACGCTCCTTAGACATGGCGTCTTGCTGAGCATCTAGCTCTTCCGTTGATTCAGGTACTCCGAAAAACTCATCGATGGCCTGACTGAATGTGTCAAATGTTTCAACGTTTTCTTCACCGTGTGCCTCAAAAACGAAGGGAAGAAATACAATGGGCTCCGGCTCTACTTCCTCGTCATCAGGTTCAGCATAGACAACCCGCGGCTCTTTCACTCCCTCTTTGAGTTTCTCGGTGAAAAGATGAAGACCCGAGTTCAGGTCTTTGAGTGCTTGGGAATCGAGTTCGGATACCTTGGTCGTTGGAATTACACCAGCCAAGGCACATATCTCTTCACAGCTCAGAGAGTCCAGATTCAGCCTGCTTGCCAACGTCCTGACTATGTTGGCTTTCGACTCGGATAGGATATTCTCCAAGGAGTCCTTCTCAAGGGCGAAAACATCAACTCCTCTTGGGGGCGGAAACTCGTATTTCGCCTTCGGAATTACATTGCGGTCTTTCATCCTTCTGTAACGACGCGCGACGAAGATCATGTCCTCGGGATCCAGCAGCAATAGGTTTCCGTTCCCGAACAGCTCAGCAACCAGCTTGTAGGAGTTCTCTTCATCCCCCACTTCAATCACAACAATTCGATCAAGTTCGTGCTGTTTGACTGAGAGGATTCTTTTCTCGCGAAGGTACTTCCTGAGGACACTGCAGAATTTAGATGGCACCCTAGGCGCCACTCGCTTGTACTCTGTAATATGGAAACGGCGTCCTGGCTCAATTAGGAGCTGGCTTGTCCCACCTCCTGGCCGAT
>DAOWNS010000096.1 GCA_030642465.1 Candidatus Thorarchaeota archaeon
CTCGCATCTTCCTTGGAACGGGTTGTGGCGTCCCCTATCACCTGGTGCAAGAGCTCGCTAATTGTGCAGATCAGATGGCCGACAATGAGATTGTGCACCTCCTGACCCTTGGAGATACGCCTTCCGCGGATCCAAAGTTCCAAAACCAATTCAGGCATAACTCTTTCTTCGTCAGCGCCAACATACGCGATGCAGTCGCGGAGGGGAGAGCAGATTACACGCCCATCATGCTATCTGACATTCCTACGCTCTTCCGCCGCAAGAGAATGCCACTTGATGTCGCGATGATTCAAGTGAGCCCCCCAGACGAGCATGGCTACTGCTCTCTCGGGATTGCAGTCGATATCACGAAATCAGCTGCAGAGAGTGCGAATCTTGTCATAGCTCAGGTTAACAACAGAATGCCTGTTACACACGGTGACTCTTTCATACGGGTAAATGACTTGGATTACCTAGTGCCCCACAACGAGCCCCTACGAGAGTTTGAGGCGCAAGAGGTGGACGAAGTAATTGACCTCATTGGCTCGTTTGTGGCGAGGCTTATTGAGAATGGATCCACATTGGAACTGGGGATTGGTGCGCTCCCACAGGCAGTCTGCAGTAATCTAATGGAAACAGGCGTTAGAGACTTGGGGATACATACAGAGATGTTCAGTGATAGTCTGATTCCGCTAATTGAGAGTGGCATTGTCAATAACAAGAAAAAGACCATTCACCGGGACAAGGTGATCGCCAGCTTTGCAATGGGTACAAAGAAGCTCTATGACTACATCGATGATAATCCAATGTTCCATTTTTATGACACTGCCTATGTCAACGATCCGCACGTCATTGGTCAAAACAAGAGAATGATAGCAATCAACTCAGCGCTTGAGATTGACCTAACAGGGCAAGTATGTGCAGACTCGATTGGTCATAGATTCTACAGCGGGATTGGTGGCCAAGTTGATTTCATCCGCGGCGCATCAAAATCTCTGGGTGGCAAAGCCATCATCTGCATGCTATCAACAGCAATGGATGGGGAGGTTTCAAGGATTGTGCCACGCCTTAGCGAGGGAGCGGGGGTCGTCACAACACGGGGCGATGTCGATTATATCATCACCGAGTACGGCCTTGCTACACTCCACGGAAAAACGATACGAGAACGTGTTCTGTCACTGATTGCCATTGCCCATCCGAAGTTTAGGAATGATCTTTTGGAGGCAGCCAAGAAGATGCACTATGTGTTCGGGGATCAAGTGCCATTTCAGGTCCAGGGGACATACTTCGTGACGGAATACGAATGCCAAGAAACCTTCAAAGGTCCTGAGGGGGATGTCAACGTGCAATTCAGATTGATTCGTCCAGATGACGCAGACCGAATCAAGGAACTGTTCTATGACCTTAGTGAGGAGTCCATCTATTTCCGGTTCCTTACTCCGTTGAGAAGCCTCAGAAGGCAGACACTCCAAGACTTCTACAATGTAGACCAGGACCGCGACATCTCGATTGTAGCAGTAATCAGAGCCGACGATGAGAAAGAGGTTGAAGAAATAATTGGGGCAGGAAGATATCTGCTGGACCGAAGCAAGAACGAGGCTGAGTTTGCTCTACTTGTACAGGACGATTACCAAGGCAGAGGAGTAGGGACATTCTTGATGAGCCAGCTCATGCGCATTGCCAAGAGCAAGGGTGTCAAGAGATTCATTGCATACGTCCACCCCCAAAACCAGAAGATGGTTCACTTCATCCATAAGACCGGGAAAGTTGTAGAGAGTCATCTTGCCGTTCAAGGTGAGGAATATACATTCAAGCTTCAGCTCTAAAGGAAGACAACTGAAGAAGAAAGGTGGGGGGCCCAGCATCGATGTTCATCGGACCACGATGCTGAGGATTTGAAGAATGAGTTGACAATAAACCTATTACCCGTTCTAGGGATAGCAATCGCAGAGGGTTTTAATTGGGAGCAGATGAATTCGACTCGGCATATCCAAAACAGGGTCAGTATGGACATACCGGACAGTGCTGCAAGTGGTGCGGAAGACATACACCAAACGCTCAGATCTGGGGCGTTTATTGCACGCCAATGTGTAGGGCTGCTGACAACTATGCTAGCTATCTCTGTTTTGAACTGTTTCTGGTGAGTATTGCTGTCATCTTTTTCTGGATGCTCGCATTTGGTGCACTACTTCCGTCCCATGTATTTGAAACGACCGCAGTTTTCGTAGGTCTTGTGGCTTTAGTCCTGTTGATGCTCTGCCGTCTTATGGGTGCAAGAAGGATGCGGAAAAAATCTGGACTATGGCACTGAAACACAGAACGCGTTCATGATGAAACTCGAAGAAGGCTTCAGGAATATGGTGGGCCCGACGTGATTTGAACACGCGACATCCGCCTTATCAGAGCGGCGCAATGACCAGTCTATGCCACGGGCCCAGGGCTGGCAAATCGCTACAAAGTCACTCATGATAAAAAGATTTTGCACTATCCGAGAGCTTCTGGAACAACTTCTTTGATCTTCTGGAGTGATTCGATTGCTTCCGCGGATGTCAGTTCAAAAATTACCGGACCGTTGAACTTGTCCTTAACGACCTCCATGAGGAGCTCCCTAATTGGCATCTCACCCGTACCCAGAGCTATGTGGTCATCATGAATCACAACACCATCTCGCTCCTCATAGATTCCATCATGTAAATGGAACTCGATAATTCTGTCCTTATGAGCCTTGTAGAACTCAATTACCGATTCATCACCTGAGTAGTGTGTCAGCGCATGGCCTGTGTCAAAGCATATGCCAGTGTCGTACTCATCCACTATTTCCCGTGTAAGCGAGAACGGAAATTCAATGTTCTCGATTGCAAGCTTCTTGGGGTCCAGTTCAGACTTGGTGAGAACTTCCTCGACACTCTTTGCTGAGAACATGGACATATATCCACAGACCATCGCAACCATGTCCTTGGAGAAATCAAGGCGGGAGAACTCGGTGGCGAGTGCTCCAGTGGAATGAAAGACGTAGGCCTCAGGTTCCAAGGGCTCTGCGAGCTTGATTGAGCTCACAGTAGTGTCGACTGTTGCCCGTCTTACAAAATCATTGAAGCTAGCCGGCTCAGTAGACCAGAGAGGCAAATGAACTGAGTATGAGTGCCCCAGCTCATCCTTCAGCTCGACCAGCCGATCAATGACTTCGGGGGTTAATACACCCGGAGCGATATGCTCAATGTCCATGGACACCTCGATCACGCTGATGTGTTCCATTCCAACAGCTTCCCGTACAATCTCTATAATGTCGAAGCGACTGAAGTCAGGAACCCCGTTCACCACGATGCGGTCGATTGCAGGTTTAAACTCTAGAGGAACAACACCATATCTCATTGTCATCAAGTCCAAGTTTGGGAGATGTGAAGACGCTTCAGCCTCTTGAAGGGAGTTTCTGTAGCTTCTGATTCTCTATCGCGGGATCTACTTCCAAAACCTCAGCCTTGAGCATCTTGTCGCCTTGTCTGATTTTCTGAACTACGTTGAAACCCTCGGTTACCTTCCCGAACACTGTATGTTTGTTGTCAAGGTGTTTGCAATTGTTCCCGTTTAGAACAATGAAGAACTGAGACCCACCGGTGTTTTTCCCCGCGTGAGCCATAGAGAACGATCCGTCCTCATGTACCTGCCTTTCTCCTGTCGTTTCGCAGGGGATTCCATATCCAGGGCCACCAGAACCATTACCAAGTGGATCGCCACCTTGAATTACAAAATCAGGCACAACACGATGAAAAGCGAGGCCATCATAGAAACCGCTCTGGGCCAACGTGATGAAGTTCTTGATTGTATTAAGTGCGTCGTCATTCCAGAACTCCGCCATTATGTCGCCCTTATCAGTAGATATTTTCACTCTGGTCGTCATTTCGAACACCTGTAGTTATACGTGCAAGCTCAGATTCGCGCTCCCTTTAGAGGTTACGGACCAGCACTCCATCGTGAACAGGTTATGGTTATCTTCTTATTAGCGCGTCAGAATGAATTGAAACGATTGCATGACTGTCATCAAGGAGTATTCAGAAGGCAGGACCACGTTCCTGTGTGCGGACGTAGAGCATTATAGTCGAAACCAGGAGTTGGCTACGTCAGACCTGCCAGTTTTCTACAACAAGCGCATGCAGCTGAATCGGGATATCTCAGTTCTCTTCCTCTCTGCATACATGAAGAAGAACCCCATTGATTTGATGTGTGAGCCTCTCACCGGGTCGGGCGTTAGAACTCTTCGCTATCTAAACGAGTGCCCCGGTGAATTCTGTGCAGAGATGTTCGATGTTAATCCATTGGCTGTGGAAATGGTACAGAAGAACATAGAGTTGCTCAGTCTTGAAAAGCGCGCACTGGTGAAGAGGGGTGACGCCAAGGTGTTGCTGATGACCGAGTCAAGGGGCAAGAGGTTTGATTATGTGGATGTGGACCCGTTTGGTTCACCGGCGCCGTACTTGAACGCCGCCATTCAATCGCTTAACCCGCGCGGAGCATTGCTGGCACTGACTGCGACCGACATGCCTGCCTTATGCGGAGTGTATCCGCGCGTCGCCCTGAGGAAGTACGGAGGATCGTCTATAAGAGCGCCGTTTTCACATGAGATTGCAGTTAGGCTACTGGTGGGACTCACATACTCCGTGGCGGGTATGAATGATCGCTCCATCAGTCCACTGGCTGCATTGAGCACAGATCACTACATCAGAGTCTGGTTCGGAATCAAGGCAGACAGAATCACATCTAACCGGCAGGCGGATAGCATGGGCTTCATGCGTTACTGTCCGAACTGCATGCATACTGAATCAGTATCTCTCAGAGCTAGTTCACCGGGTTCTGGATTCCAGCATCAGAGAGAGAATTGCGATGGTAAAGTGCGAGTCGCAGGTCCTTTGTGGATTGCAAACATATTTGATTCTGAGTTCTTGAACTTAGCAGGAGAAATGCTTCCCGATTACGAGGATTCATTCCACAAGCGCGTTCCTCGATTGTTGAATTTGATGAAGAAGGAGTGTAGCCTGATGAAACATGCTTATGTCGATCTTCATGAGCTGTGTGATCTTCATAACCTTGTGCCGCCCAAGACCGCAGCAGTCATGGAGGAACTCAGGAAAATGGGCTACAGAGTGGCACAAACGCACTTCCGACCCACTGCAATAAGGACAAATGGTCCGGTCAACGACGTGGTGCGCATCATCAGCCAGCTCACAGGAGCGGGATAACACAATGGGAAAGCCTAGAGGCGGGGAAAAAGACCGGAAGAAGGAACATTACTACCAAGCCGCCAAGAAGCATGGATACAGGAGTCGGTCTGCCTACAAGCTTAGACAGATTGCAAAGAAGCACAATCTTCTCAAAGACGTTGACAAGGTCCTAGAGCTCTGTTGCAGCCCAGGCGGATGGACTCAGGTCCTAAGAGAACTTGACCCCGGACTCAGAATCGTTGCTGTGGATTTGAGCCCCATGCCGCCCATTCAGGACGTGAAGTTCATCCTAGGAGACATCACAAGTCCTGAGATCATTGAAACAATCGAAGCGGCAATCGAGGGGACTGTAGACCTAGTGCTTTCAGACTGTTCACCCAAGGTTTCAGGAACATGGAGTCTAGATACTGCCAGGCAGATCTACCTCGCAGAACACACAATCGAACTTGCACTCAGACTTCTCACGAAGAACGGGAAAGTTCTGACCAAGGTCTTTCAAGGTCAAGGGTTTCAGGAGTTTCTCAAGTCAACTCGTACAAAGTTCAGGTCCGTGAAGCTAGTAAAACCCGAAGCATCAAGAAGCACTAGTGCCGAGATTTATCTTGTGGCAAAAGGTCCGATTAGGAAAAATCGGAGGTAGGTTGTTGCCTATCACGAATCCGTGCTGAGCAACCAGTCTTCCAATTCCTTACACACGATTGGCGAATCAGGTTGCCTCACTCCACACTTGCCAATTTTCAGACAATGGAAACATGGGCAACCATTGAGATCTGATAAACTGCCAATCTCAATATCATCGCCCACTTGATCACTGAGAGTATATCGTTTTTCGTCCTGTTCTTGTTTTAGCATTACTAGTCCCTCGGATGTCAGTTGTGCGATTGTAGATTCGATTTGTTCGGCGTTGGTTTTGAGGTTGGTCACGATTTCATCGATGAGAAGACCCTTGTCACCTGCAGCGCGCAGGGCGCTCAGAACTAGGTCAACTACATCGTTCATGATACATACCTTTGAGCCTAACGCATGGCATCATCGGACTTTGTGCACGGTTCGATATGTAGATTTCGGAAGGTGCCATAAAAATTCGTGTTTTGCCGTATTCGATTAAGCATTGATGTACACTTCTGTACATCACTTTTTGTATAAATAGAGCATCTGACCGATGAATTTCTCGAGATTTTTCTTCTGAAATGGACGTATTGCGATATACGGCTGCTTCACCGGACCAAAAACATCGAGAATTGTACCCACTTTGTTCACCTTCACATCGACAACTATGGCGTCACGTCCCATCGGTGGGGTCTTCTCGGTACGTAAAATGAGAGCTCCTCTCTTGGAAATGTGCATGACCTTGCCAAGTCGTCTCAAGTTCAATCTGACCTCCAGGTGATTGATCGCACTATTTCTTGCCGCCCTTCCGCTTCTTGCCCTTCTTCTTGGCAGCCGCCTGTCGCACTGATTCTTGACGAGCCACAACTCTCCTTACGCTCTTAGCAAGCATAAGAAGCAGTCGTTTCTTTTTGTGCCCATCCGGGTTGGCTACAAGAAGATAACCAGAGTTTCCCTGCCAATCCCGGGGGTACTTCTTGTCGACGGCAGCCTCCGCCTCAAGACCAGCCATTTCTGCTGCCTTTTGGAGAATACCAATTGTGACATCTGGTGCCGCCAGGTTTGTGGAAACACGCCGACCCTGGGTGCGAGTAAGTTTGGAGTCAAGGTAAGCAGGCCATACAATGACCATTCCGTCGTTTTTTCTCATGCCGACAATCTTCCGTATCTTCA
>DAOWNS010000157.1 GCA_030642465.1 Candidatus Thorarchaeota archaeon
CGATATGATAAACGCAACATAAACCCAAATCGTATCGAATATCATCCATTGAAGTACAAATCCAGCAGCAAAGGCTGCCGCTGACAGGATTGCCAGACTGTACTTCACACGAAAATCCGTATCATCTGCTCTTGCTTCCTCTGCGGCGCAATGAGCGCAGTAGTGTTCAGCTTCCTGAGACATGTTCTATCGCCCGTTTCAAAATGTCTCTCACACACTTATCGTCGAGCGAGTGATAGACTTGCTTGCCATTGCGTTTCTTGCCTACAAAACCAAGATTTCCTAGAATGCTTAGATGATGGCTAACGCTGCTTATTGACATGCCCAACTCACTGGCAATTTCGGATACGCTTCGTTTCTTATCTTCCGCAAGTAGAGCTATTATGCGAAGCCTGGACTGATCGGATAACGCCTTGAAAATCCTAACAAGCGCTTCCAGTTTGCCTTTATCTTCAATTGATTGGGAATTAAGAGTGCTCATAATTTAACCCACATTGTTACATTTGAACAAATGTTGGAATGTTTTGTAGCAAATAAGCCTTTTCCTAAGGCAGTGGTTCACATACGCGGATTGCATGACAAAAAATTGATATGATGGAATACAGCATTCTTTGCATTGTCAAATGCGGGACGATTGTGATTCCCAGTTACCGCATCAACTAGCTTGTGCTCTCTTTGCAGCGAGTGCCCTTTTCTCTCACGTGTTATAGATGAAGCGCGACTTCTTTGAATGCCTCCAAATGTTTTTGGATATCATCTTCAGAATGTTGAACAGAAATGAGCCACTCCTCTTCAGCTCCGTATGCCATTGGGATAACTCCTTCGTTAACCATAGCTAGCCAATACTCATGTGTCTTGGCTTTATTCACTTTGGTCCAAGATCGGTAGTTATTCACTGGGTCTTCAGTAAATAGAATGCCGCCAGTTGCATTAATTCCTTGAACAATAGCCCCCAACTGGTTATCTTCGATGATATCCTGATAGCCTGACAAGAGCGTCTTACCCAATCTCTCAACTTTGTCATACTTGCTATCAGTGAGTATATCGGTTAGGGTAATTTTGCAGGCTCGGATTGATAGAGGATTTGCTGAAAACGTACCAAACAATCCTTCTTTATCAATTTCTGCCATTATTTCCTTTTTTCCCCCACAAGCCCCAAGAGGTAAACCACCACCGATTGCCTTGGCTAGAGAGACCAAATCAGGTGTTACACCGAAGTACTCGGTAGCACCACCTGGTGCAATCTTAACACCAGTCTTGACTTCATCGAAGATGAGCACAATATCAGAATCCTCAGTTATTTTTCTTAGGGTGCGTAGGTATCCATCTTGGGGGGGAATCACTCCTGAGTTCATCATCACAGGTTCCACGATAACTGCTGCTATTTCGTTTGGATTATCATTTACCAATTTTTCAATTACGCCAATATTGTTGAAAGGAGCAACAAGTGTGTTTTTGATTGTGTTTTCTGTAATCCCCTTACCGTATGGAACGGAATTTGGTTGGCTTTCAGGCCCTGCTAGTTCAAGCGAAGGTCTCTTGCTGATATGCAACGAATCAGCTATCCCATGATATGCCCCCTCAATTTTGATAATCTTGTCCTTTTGAGCATATCTTCTAGCCAACCTAATGGCATATGATGTTGCTTCAGACCCAGAATTGACAAATCTAACAGTGTCGATAACAGGAAACCTTCTGGCAAGTTCTTTGGCGGCTTCCAGTGTCTCTGCATGAGGAAGGCCAAACATCGTGCCATATTCAAGCTGATCCTGTAATCCCTTCATGAGTTTGGGATGTCTATGACCAACAAACAAGACCCCCCAACATAGATTGAAATCCACATATTCATTTCCATCTACGTCCAAGAGTTTCGAACCATCCCCTTTCTTGATAAACATAGGATATGGGTCAAATGAAGGCGCCGAACCACCTATCCCTCCAGGTAGGAGACCTGTTGTTTCATCGAATAACTTACTCGATTTCGGAGTGTTTTTCCTGTATTGCTCTACAACCTTTTTCAAGTGCTGTTTTTCTGACATCATTGAACGCGCTCGCTGAACTATTTCGCTCTAAGTCCGAAAGAAACACGGCTACATATAACGACATCGTTCAAGTGGTGTTGTCTGCAGCAGAGCAGCCACTTAGTATTCCGCATAATAGCGTCCGCATGTTGAAATCGTCAACAAGGACTATCAACAAGGAACAATTATGTAGGCCCCGGAGGGAGTTTCAACGGATGGGACTACTCCGCGATTGTGACCCTATTCAATCACGAGCCATGTGTTGTGTTAAGGATGCCTTATGATTCAAGCCCCACACCACACAATAAGCTTTGAAATCCACGAAATGTTGGAGTGGCTTTGACGTGAATGGTGACCGAAAACAGCTAATGGATGACCTCCACAAGAAGGTAATTGAGAAGGCTAATGACGGAATTGTAGTACTAAAGGACGAGAAGATTGTTCTTTCAAACCATGCATTTGTTGCTATGATGGATTATGACGGTTCTGAGCTGGAGGGTACTCGGTTTGAAGACCTTGTTGAACCATCCCACATTCATGAGTATCGGGATCGCTGGGAATCAATTGTGCACCGAAAAGACTCTACTGGAACGATTCGTGCTCAACTTCTGACGAAAAGAAAACGGATACTAAATGTTGAGATGAGCACTGCAAAGCTTGATTTCGAAGGAGCGCCTGCTCTTGTAACAGTGGTTAGAGATGTTTCCGAACGAACGACGCTAGAAGCGGCTGTGGAAGAATCGGAATCTCGCTACCGAACCTTGTACGAATCTTCGCCCATAGCTTACTTCACCTTGAGCCCGAGAGGGACAGTTCAGCAAGTAAACAATGCAGCTGAGAAACTTTTGGGTTACTCCGAAGAGAATATGATAAGAAGAAGCATCTCAGCATTTCTCCCCAAAGATGAAGAAGCTCGCCAGATGGGAAATCAGGTTATCGCTGAGATCCTTCAAGGAAAAAACCTTGAAGACATTGAGATGCAACTTCAACATGCAAAAGGAAAGAAAATTTGGGTCAGCATCACTTCAAGTGTATTGGGAGATTCAGTCAAGTCATCCAATATTGGTCTTATGGCGTTGGATATTGATCGGAGGAAAGCCGCTGAGAGCAGGGAGGCTGAAGAGCGCGAAAGAGCAAATCTCTATCTTGAAGTCATGACACACGACCTGAACAATATCAATCAGAGCGCGCTGTTTACAATGGAGCTACTCACAACTACAGTGGAGTTGCCAGAGAATCTTCAATCTGTCCTTACCGAAACATCCTGGAATGTGCGACGTTCTGCTAGAATGATTGCAAATATGAGAGCAATCATCACACTAAAACAGTCGCCTCCCGCAAAAACCAAAACTGATGTCCATCCTCATCTTGAACGAGCGGCTGCCGCGGCTGACAGGGACTTTCCATGGAAGACTCTCAATCTCAACTCGAATATCACAGATGACGCGTTTGAGATTGTGGGTCACATGTACCTCTGGAGCGTTTTCTTCAACATCATTCATAACTCGATGATGTTTACTCAAGGTAATGAAATCAACATCACCGTACATGCCGAGTCGAAAGAATCTGGAAGGATGGTTCGGATTGCGTTTGAGGATTACGGACCTGGGATATCAGACGATATGAAGCAGTTCATCTTCAAGCGTACTGGCAGTCCCGACGCGCAAGTTGTTGGTCGTGGCTTGGGATTGACTATGGTTGATCACTATATCACTGACTTGGGTGGAACAGTGTGGGTTGAAGACCGAGTTGAGGGTGATCATTCCCAGGGGACAAGAATAGTTATGCTTCTTCCGACATGGATAGAGAAGAAGGACCTCCCCTGTGGAAGGGCTACTTGTATCACATTTTACAAATCAAACCATTGCCTGTTCTGCGAACCAACTTACGATACTCTCATGATGGTTCTCGATGAGATGAATATATCACATCATTACGTTGAGGTGATTAACGTCGACGACCCCTCTGCGGGGATTTCTGAAGGCGAATTGCCCATGCTTCCCTTCATCAAGATTTGCGACGTTGAGTTAACTGGTCTTGTTTCGGATGATCAAGTCCGGTCGGCAGTATTTGCACTTCTCATGAAAGAATGCTATCCTGAGCTTTAGTAGCAGCCCAATTCATCTTTCGGAACTATTATCCGAAAGCACGTAGCGTACAAATGCCGCTGATACTAATGACAGAGTTCGGAATACAAATCGAGCCTCAATTTGGGTTTGCTCTAAATGAGGTTGAGCAAATTGCGGAAGTTGGTCTTGCGAATGGCTTCTCAACTCTCTGGTTTTCAGATCATTTCATGCTTGATGAGGATGCTGTAGATAAAGTGCTTCTGGATCCATGGTTACTGATGACTGCTCTTGTGACAACAAACAAGGAAATACGAGTGGGGAGTCTTGTCTTCTGCAATAGCTACAGGTCGCCTCCACTTCACGCCAAAATGGCGGCAACGCTTGACAACTTATCAGATGGGAGATTGGAGTTTGGCATAGGCGCAGGGTGGAAGAAGATAGAGTACGACGCATACGGATATCCATTCCCCGACGACTTGACGCGAATCGCTCAGCTTGGCGAAGCAATTCAGATCATAAAGGGTGTCTGGACGCATGACAAATTCACATTCGAGGGGGAACACTATCGTGTGAAAGACATCGTATCATTCCCTAAGCCAGTTCAGAAACCACATCTAAAAGTGTGGGTAGGGACGATGCGAGGAAAGGAAAAAATGCTGGAGCTCATAGCTAGGTACGGTAATGGAATTA
>DAOWNS010000185.1 GCA_030642465.1 Candidatus Thorarchaeota archaeon
ATCTTGTCAAGATCATAAGCCAACTCGTGAAGCTTGTGTATTCCGACAGCAACAATCCGCGACGATATCTGTACAGACCCTGCTAGGCTAGCAGTTGGAGTTACGATGCAGAATAAATCTGTAGGAGCGATACCACATTTGTCCGCTATGAACTCTGTGACATTTTCAGGAGGCGGGGTTCTGGTTTCGAGCACTATTACTCCACGCTTCACCCTGTCGCGATATTCCAATTCATCATACAGCTTTTCTGTTGCAGCAAGAGCCCTAGCTGGTCCTGATCCCATTGCGAAATACTTGTCAACCTCAATGGTCCATCCCGCGTACTGTGAGCCCATTGTGGCGATCTTGGGATTATCTGTGTTGACAATGACAGCAGGGAGTGTCAGGTCGCCGATATGTGTTTCAGCAACTCTGACAGTGCCCAAACCTCCCAAGCATGTTTCGCCAATGAGCCTACCAGCTTCGATACTTCCAGGGGAATCTATGCCCGCGTCAATCAGAGTTGTTCCGTTGCCAAGCTCACGTACTGAACACTCAAGGGCCTCTTGTCTATCAATAATCTCCTTCACAATTACTAGGGCCTTCTTGTTCACGCTCAACGTCATTTCAACAACATCTCCAGTATGTGTTTGTGAGTCGAGCGATGGGCAAGTATCAAATCCACCTACACAGTCTGTTCAAGTGAACCGAGACTCCGTGAGTCGGGCGATGAGAAAAGTTTATCTCCGCTTCCAGTTGGCACACCGTTAGCAATGCCCCAGTAGCTTAGCCAGGCAGATCGCTTCCTTGGTAAGGAAGAGGCCGCGAGATTCCGCCTTAATTCAAGGCGGAACGCGAATTCAAATCTCGCCTGGGGCTCCATTTCCTTCCAAGCCCATAGACCAATCTAGTTCGAGTTGGCAGTTACGTAATCCTTGACGATACTCTCAGTATCGAGACACGTTTCTTTCCTCAGTTGCTCGCTTCGCTTGATTCTCACAAACGACCTGAAGACCAGGTATCCTCCCACAATGAACAAGGCCGTTATCCCTATGATAAGAGCGACAACGAATGACAACACCGCGTTCACATCATAGTAGTTTGATGTGGCGATGAGGATTGTCATCAGGGATAGCGGAATCGTAAGAATGCCAATCCCCGTACGCAGTTCAGCAAGATACGTCCGTTTCTCAGCTTCAATGGTCCTTATGATGGCCAGAGTGGTTCTGAGGTTGGGCGGTTGCTCGGGCAATTGCATTTCGTTGTTGTCCTGTTTATCTGTCACCTTGCTGGCCTCTTCATTCAGTCAAGCTTCTCATTGGTCTATGAGGTTATCATCTGACCCTAGTTCTGCTTTTCGTTTGCGGCGTCTTGCGATGAGTAGACGCGCTTGCTCTGGACCTACCATCTCGGAGATTCTCTTGAATGCCTCAGGGTCGTCCGCCCTGTCCAACCATTTGCCTACGTCCTTCTGCAGCTCTGGCGACAGATCTTTTGCGAGCTTCTTTTTTCTGCCTTTTCTATCTAGTCCAAAGTCGTCGGGGCCCAACAGGCTCATTTTCATACCCGGAACACACTATGGCCTGACTCGTTATGACCTTTCGCATAGTTTGCGATGGGCTTACTCCGCTATTCTTATAACCGCCTGCGAGTGACCACGGAATTACATGGGTCGGTGGTCTAGCTTGGCAACAGGCCGCCATTATCGGCGACTTGCCAGATTGATTCTTGGTTTGGGTCCAAGGGATCGCGAGTTCGAATCTCGTCCGGCCCACCATCCCACTTCTCTTGTCAGTCGCCACAGCGATTAGTGCACTGACGTGTAATAGTTCGACAATAGCCGAAATCCTTATCATTATGTCATTGAGGTTAGCCCTTTCATGGCAATGCCAATGTCTGCCAGAGATCAATTTGCTCGACGCATAGCTGGAGAGATAGCTCTCTCTGAGCATCCGGGACAGACAATGCGTGCCTGGAGGAAGAGGTTCCGGCTTCCTCAGGTTGTCCTTTCCGAGTACTTAGGCATCAGTCCGAGTGTGATTAGCGACTACGAATCTGGCAGAAGGAAGTCTCCTGGAACTGCAACAATACGACGTTTTGTCATGGCTCTGTTGACCTTGGATGAACGCAATGGTGGAACGGCAGTTTCAGCCTTTGTGCGCTTGATGGATATCAACCTTGTAGATCTGAACGTTGTTATTGCCATGAATGATTTCACCATGGCCATGAAGGCCAGAGAGTTCTGTAGTCGGCTGAAATGTGAGGTCCAATCTGGAGAGGACCTTCTTGAACGAAACCTCTATGGCTATACTCTTGTTGATGTTGAACGAGCAATAAAGGAACTTAGCAGTGAGGCATTCATGAAACTCTTTGGGGCCACGACTGAGCGTTGCCTAATCTTCACGAATGCAAGCAATGGTAGGGCTCCGCTGATTGCCATTAAAACTCAAGAATTCAGACCCTCACTCGTAGTGCTGCATGGGGTGGCGGAAATCGATGCCCTGACGATCGAGTTGTCGGAACAGATGCGAATACCCCTTGCGGTGAGCAACATTAAATCTGTAAATGCTTTGGTCAAAGAACTCCGTACTATCACACCTGATTAGCTGAGTATCATCTTTAAGATTGCCATTCTGGTGACCACTCCACTGTATACTTGGTCAAAATACTTCGCTTGCGGTGTGGCATCAACCTCAGAGTCAATCTCATCCACTCTTGGAAGCGGATGCAAGATGATGCCATCCTCCGGCATCAATGCCACTTCGTCCAATGATATTCGAAACTTGCCCCTTACAGCATCATACTCGCTGATGTCAGGAAATCTCTCTTTTTGTATTCGCGTCATGTAGACGACATCAGCATCCTTCATGGCCTCTTCTACACTGTCCACTTCCTTCACCTCCAGCCCTGCTTTCTTCATCTCATTCACTATCGCTGGTTTCATTCGGAGCGTTGGAGGTGCAGCCAGCTTAATTTTCACGTCGTAGTGGGACAAGGCCATACCTAACGAATGCACAGTGCGTCCGTACTTCAAGTCCCCACAGAGTGAAACGGATAGACCGTCGATATTACCTTTGAATTTCTTGATTGAATACATGTCGAGGAGCCCTTGTGTGGGATGCTCCTCCGACCCACTTCCTGCATTTATGATGGGTATGCTTGAGAACTCTGCAGCAACTCTCGCTGAACCGTCTAGCGGATGGCGCATCACTATGACATCCGCATAGCGCTCCACGGTACGTATTGTATCCGCGAGGGTTTCACCTTTGCCGCCTGCACTTGATACTGCAACATCTGCAAAACCAAGAACGCTTCCTCCGAGCCTTAACATGGCGCTCTCGAACGAGAGTCGGGTGCGTGTTGAAGCCTCGAAGAATAAGCATGCCATTATCTTTGTGCTTAGCTCTTTGCTTCTCTTGATTGCCACGGACTCCATCGCGGCGGCCTGTTCAAGAATTAGCTCGATATCGTCCCTTACTAAATCATGGATGCTGATAAGGTTGCGAAGAGTTCCCATCTCGAGTTACACCTCGGTCATCTGGGATAATAGGCACCAGACCATCACACTTTAAGCTTTCCTGATGATTAATCAGTTTTTGATGGAGTTTCATGTTCCAGAGGACGATCGCCCAAAGTTGCGCTTCAAGTCGATCTTTCGTACAATCATGTTGGCTTCCTTGAAGAGCTGAGTTGCCAGTTCATCATCATACTCCTCGATGTAGATCACCTCGCGAATGCCTGCGTTGATCAACATCTTTGTGCAAATGCTGCAAGGTTTGGTCGTAACGTAGATTTTAGCTCCTTTAATAGAAATCCCGTGATATGATGCTTGGATGATGGCATTCTGCTCAGCATGAAGCCCTCTACACATTTCGTGTCGTTCACCAGACTTGTAACCCTTAACTTGTCGTATGCATCCCACTTCATCGCAATGAGCAAGTCCCTTTGGCGCACCATTGTATCCCGTACTGAGGATCTGAGATTCCCTCACTATGACAGCACCAACTTGGTTTCTTAGGCAGGTGCTCCTTGAGGACACTAAGTCTGCAATCTCAGAGAAGTAGACATCCTTGCTTTTTCTAGCCAACAGCAGTTTCGCTCCTATCTTAATCCCAGCGGGCGTGAAACTTGCATTCCTTATGAAGTTCTTTATCCCTCGCGACTGAGTTGAACGACAAAGGTAAAAAGCGTACTACAAGTCATTGCCACCAATCTCGGGAAAAACCTTGAAGATACGGAAGATTGTCGGCATGAGAAAAAACGACGGAATGGTCATTGTATGGCCTGCTTACCTTGACTCCAAACTTACTCGCACACAGGGTCGGCGTGTTTCCACAAACTTGGCGGCACCGGATGTCACAATTGGTATTCTCCAAAA
>DAOWNS010000310.1 GCA_030642465.1 Candidatus Thorarchaeota archaeon
ATATCACAGCGCTCTCATGAACAATGCCCGCATCTATTGCCGCTTTCACGGTAGTCTGACCGATCATGTTCGCAATCGTGGCATCCTTGAGGTGCACGAAGCACTTCTTCATGTCCACGAGTTCCCCTCCATAAAACTCCTCACTAACCTTGAACTTGAAATTACCCTCAACTAGAGTGCGGCCTAACAAGTCCTTGTCACAGATTGATACGAGTAGATGATCATGAGTTGCTCGAACTCGCATGTAGACGGATGGCATTGAAATTTCACCTTTGCTAAACGGGCCTTATAGCCGTACGAGCTCCGCATGCACTACAATGCAAGTAGTAAGCGTTTTTCTCTTTGCCGATTGTTGTATCCGGTCTTCCACACACCGGGCAAGTAACGTAAGCTTCTATGTAGCGTTTCAGAACATCTCCAACACCTTCAGCAGTGAACCTGCCTTGGAAGACTGCTGTGCTCCCCTCGAAGTTCCCCGCTGTGGCAAGTTGGCCCGAAACGAATTTCATGATTTCTTTTCCAGGACGGTTCAGAACCATGATAATCTCTTGAAAGTTCTGCCAGATGCTTCGGTTGCCTTGAACTATGAGCTGTACGTCAGGGACCTGGAAGCGTTCACCTGATTTCTTGAAGGCATCTTCCGGAATTTGGCTTCTCGCTCGGTCAAGAAGGCTATCATAGTCGTCCATGAGTTGATTCACACCATTTCTGCTATTGAAGGTTCCGCTCGCGTCAATGGACTATGCATCAATGGGCAAGTAGTATCCAATCTTCACTTCGCGAACCTTCTGTTGATCCATGAGATCAATGACCTTCAGTGTGATAGCAGATTTGCTACTACCTTTTTTCTCGAAGTGTGACACGATATCCTGGAGGTAGACGCCATCTGGAGATACGTTCTTTTTGATAAATCGAAGAATCTGTTTAGATAACGTACCAGGGGATTTGGATTTCTTCTTCGAGGCCGAACTCTTACTCTTAGCTGGTTTGAGGGTTTCTTGAACATCATCCATAGACTCCTCACTGGGAGTTGAGATACCGCTGAGAGTGAGAATCGCTTTATAGCGCTCCAGTTGATGAAGTGTTATGTAGTTTGCATCATCCAGAGGATGCACAATCTCGGGCACTATGTAAACTTCACCCTCATACTCCCGCACTTTCCCTACAATCATGGCAAGTGTGTTGGGTTCAGCTTGTTCAAGTGATTGTGTTTCGCCCCAAGTTTTTGCTCTAATCGTTTCAGTTCCGTCATCGATTGTTATGCTGGCGAAGCTTCCTTGACCTATATACTGCTTAACTATGAAACCCACTAAAACAACACGCCGAAGCTCAACGCCTTGAGGAGACACAACGTGATGGCCGTCTTCCTCACTATACGTCCCATGAATGATGTCAGCTACTGATGCTCTCACGGCAGTCATTCGTTCTCGCATTCGGCAGTCCGTCCTTAGACACTAGTTATTGCTCAGCTGTATAAACCATTCTCTGGAACAAAGTAGCAATTCACACGCGACTAGATGAAATGTAATCGTGTTGGCGTTAAAAGAAGTCGCTCAATGCACTCTGCTTTATTGACCCGTGCAGCTCTTCCAGTGCTTTGGAGAGTCTATTGAGAGTGTTCTGAATGCGATCCTCGCCAAAGTCATGTTCCTTGCACAGGATTCGCTTTATCTCGTCCGGCTCTGGATCAGGCCATTCCAGTTTCTCCATCTTCAACAGGGGCGGATTCAGAAACAGCTCTCTTATTTCCGCGTAAGGAAATTTCAGCTCTAATCCTTTCTCAGATTCAATCTTCTCAAGCGAACCATACTGTTTTACTAGCTTCAAAGCTGTTTTTGGACCGACACGAGGAACCTTCTCATTATAATCAGTGCCGACTAGGATAGCAATATCCACTAACTGCTCTCTGGTGATGCCCAATAGCTTGAGGTTGAGGTCTAGGTCTATGACCTCGGGATGTACTGTCTTGTAGGTCTTGGATCTAGCGACTTTACGACGACCAGAGATGGAAAGGTTGCGAATCATTCTAGGACAGTTGTATAGGAGAGAATCATTATCTTGACTTGCGCTCGCCCATACTAAACCGTCACGAGCCATCTGTGCCGCAAGTGCTTCTCCTTCAGACGGAGCTTGAATGACTGGTATCCCCAAGGCTGTGAGTAGCTTCTTACTCTCCCCAATCATATCAGAAGTCAATCGTGAACTAGCTTGCCCAGCTTTCCGGGCGTCTTCAATCCGCCCTTCTGCCTTTGCTTTCTTCCATGTCTTGAGGGCAGCCTCCCTAATAGCTCGCCTTCGCTTCACCTCATTATCTTTGAGTTGCGGTGCTTTGCCATCAAATACATAGACTGGGCGTATGCCGCTCTCAAGAAGATTCACATTCCTGTAGAACAGGCCACTCAAGTGGCTCGTTACTTGGCCGCGTCGATCCATCAACGGAGTGCCATCTGGTTGTCTAATGCCTGAGAGAAACTGATAGAGGGTGTTGAATGCATCAACGGCAATCTCTCGGCCTGACAGGTCATTCAGTGTGATTGTTTCTGCTCTAATTATGTCACCGAACCTTGTTCCC
>DAOWNS010000331.1 GCA_030642465.1 Candidatus Thorarchaeota archaeon
GGATTATCGTGAAGCTCTGATCTAGACAATGGCAGCCCCGCCAAGAAGTGTCGAAATGAAGGGTCACTTCTTTGCCGGGAATGGTATCGCAATACAAACCCGGTGTGAGTTCCCACGGACCGGGGTCGGGATATTGATTGCTCTCCAAGCAAATGTCTTCTTTTACGTAGAATGATGCGGTCCAGTAATCATAGGCGCAACAACTACCTTTTCTGACCCAGTTCCAATCTACATAGACTGTCCCAACCATTTCGCCTTTTTGCCAAACTTCGATGTACCCGGCGTATGGCTCATAGTGCCCATACGTAAGGAAGTTTGCATACCAGTTTGCTATCGTGTTATTTGTGATGCATAGAGGCAAGGGATAGTCGTAGTAGGACCCAATTTCCTCAATCCATCCTTGCTCCGTGTCCAGATCATAAACGTCGCCCCATTCCGATTCCAGCACAAACGGAATCTCTCTCAGACTGGGCGTCGACCTGTCACACGCTAGGAGCACATCAGAAGAAGGAGCACCCAGTAAATCTGGGGACCCACCATCCGACGGACTTTGACCCTCAAACGCGTTAGTCGCCGCTTCCATTCCCCCAACGGTCAGTGCCAAGAAAAGGCCAATGCAAATCAATAGTACGAATCTAGGAATCATTTTCTCCGCAGGAGAAACGGCATCACCAAGGTAATCGCCCATTTCTCTCATCTATCCTTCTCCATGGCAGGGGTATGTGACCACGGAGACCCCCCAACCACCGAACAGCACGCGACTATTCTAGAGGTTAGGTTCAAGAAACGTGTTACGCCCGTAATATATTACTCTGTTGATAATCGAAAGAAATCTCTCGAAAAGCGCCAAATCGTACAGATTTCGTGAAGATTCTCGCGGTTTCAAACTGTCCTTGAGAATATTGGCTGCCGAGAGATCAGATTCGGGAACATCAAACGTTGCTTGGGTGCGAATGCAGTCTTCTCCGAGATTTCCGCAATAAGTTCGCTGACCGTCATTTTCACTTGGTCCTTGTATTCCCGACGCCTAACCGACAAAGAACCGCTTGACTTCTCCTTCTCGCCAATCACACATATGTAAGGTATCCACAGCTTCTCGGCGGATCTGACCTTCTTACCTACAGTCTGAGACCTGTCATCAATTTCGTACCTGATGCCAGCAGCATCGAACTCCTTACCCAGCTCAAGACAGTAATCTACAAAGCTCTCATCTACAGGTGAGAGTCGCACCTGAACCGGAGTCATCCACAAAGGCAAGTGCGGTGGCTTTCCCTTCTTCATGTCCTTATGCGCCTGTTCCAAGACTCCATAGACTATACGCTCAATCGAACCAGAAGGAGATGTGTGAAGAATGAGTGGATACTTTTCCGTTCCATCTTCAGCAACGTAGGTAATCTTGAATCGCTCTGCATTCTCGACATCAATCTGAATCGTGGCAAGGCACGCAGCTTTCTTCTGATCATCCACAACATTCCATTCGCCCTTGAAGATGAAATAGGCATACCTCTCCTCGAAGATTTCCACCATGACTGGCTTGCCAACGAAATCAACAACGGAATGCAGGAACTCCTTGTCTGCCTCATAGAAGCTTCTCTGGATTCTGAAGGCTACTTCATAATCTGCTTCTAGCTCCTTGTGCAACTTCTGCACAAACACGAGCTGATTCTTGACCGCCTGCTTAGCCATCTCCTCATCAGCCACAAACTCGTGAATGTCAGGCATTGTGAAGGCTCGAGGGCGGCGCATTCCAGCCAGCTCTCCGCTCTGTTCGCGCCGATATGAAGGCGCAATCTCAAAAAGCTTCAACGGTAACTGCTTATGAGACACCACAGCCTGTGACATCAGAAGAAACTGCCCAAAGCACGCCGAGAATCGCGCGAAGTAATCGTGGTCTCCAGACTTCACAACGTACTGACGTGACGGAAACCTCTGTAGGTAGGACTTCAGAGATGGATGCTCATAGTCATAGATGAGCGGCGTCTGCACGACATGTGCGCCATAGTCAAGCATCTCCTGGGTTACGCGTCCTTCTATTGCTCTCTTGAGGGTAAGCCCTCTGGGAGGCCACCTGAAGTTGCCAGCATCGGAGCCTGGCTCGTAGTCCACCAGCTCGAGCTTCTTCATCAACTCAATGTGCGGTGGAGCTTCGTGTGCCGTTCGATCCTTGTCAGTTTCATACTTCACATAGAGCTGTAACTCTTTGTGGCCTTTGAAATCGAACTTGTCAATAGGTGAAAGCTTGCCACCGGGCTCGAGAATGTAGAAGTGTGATACGGCTTTTTCTTCGGCCGCCATTGCCGTTAGGTCTTCTCCTTCTGTGACCTCA
>DAOWNS010000259.1 GCA_030642465.1 Candidatus Thorarchaeota archaeon
CTTTCAATCGCTTCTCTGCTTCTTTCTTGGTCTTAGGAGGGGGCACAATCACATCATCGCCCGGCCTCCAGTTTGCAGGTGTTGCTACTCCATGCTCATCGGATGTCTGGAATGCGTCTATAATGCGAAGCATCTCGTCCATGTTGCGTCCGTTGCTGAGTGGATAGTAAACTAGTCCCCTCAGTTTGAACTCGGGATCGATAAAGAACACTGCTCGAACTGCTGCAGTGCCGCTCTGAGCTGGGTGAATCATCCCGTATTTGTGAGCTACATTCATGCTCAGGTCTTCAATGATTGGAAACGGAATATCCTTTCCAAGCTTCTCCTTGATTGCTCTCAGCCACGCTATGTGTGAGAATACGCTGTCGATGCTTAGACCAATAAGCTTCACGTTTTTCTTCTGAAGATCCGGATATATGTCCGCAAATGCCATGAACTCGGTCGTGCAGACCGGAGTAAAATCGGCTGGATGTGAGAACAGAATGACCCAACTTCCCTTTGCCCACTCACTAAACTTGATTGAGCCATCGGTCGTGACTGCCTCGAAATCCGGTACTTCCTCTCCAATCAGGAGCATTCGTCTTTCTTCTTGTACTTCCATTGTTTTACAACTCCAAATCATTCATCATATTTCGCGTTTGAATACACAGTAAATGATAATGATTATTATTTAAGTTTTATTATCTAATGATTCTATTTGGTAACAAAGAATAGGCTTATTAGTTATTAGTTTGAACCTCTTCATATCATGCTAGCCTCCAGACCTGATATTGTAGAAGCCTTACGAACCAATGGATACCGTGCCACACCGCAGAGGATTGCCATATGCGATGCTCTATGGGAAGCTGGATCACATCCAACGGTTGCGGAGGTTCACGAATATGTGGCAAAGAGAGACCCCACCATTAGCCTAGCGACCGTCTACAAGACTCTGCAGCTCTTCGCGAAAATTGGGCTTGCTACTGAGATGGGCTTTAGGGATGAGTCTACTCGTTATGATCCTGAAACGGGGCCGCATATTCATGTGATCTGCAGAAACTGCGGACGGGTTGAAGACTATGGTTGGGAGGGGCTGGACGATATAGTGCGAGCGGTTGAAGAGAAAACTGGATTCAAGACGCTAGGGAAACGATTCGAGCTCTACGGCATCTGTAAGAGATGCAGAGAATAGCCTTGCTTGAGATGGATGACTCATGGAAGTTATCCATTCTAGTTCGTTGCCAGAGCTTCGGGTTTAAACCTCAACATGAACATGTGCCACAGGCGGCCAAGAACTGGAGTCAGAAGGAGAACGCTCGGGAGACCCAGCGTCAACTCAGGTAGAAGCACAAACCCCAGTGCAACAAGCGTAGCATATTCTTCTACCACAAGCCCTATGACCACCAACAGTAGCACCGTGAATATGAAGCCAATGGCAGAGAGGATTGATAGCTTGATGAGAGATCGACCGTTGGCTAAGTCATACGTGGCCAGCCCGACTATGAATCCCAAAACCCCAAAGGCAACACTGGGAAGCGTCATTGTGACAACTACTCCGTGATATAGAATACCAGAAAGAAGCGTACCCAAGTATCCAGTGAGAAAACCTGCTAGTGGACCTCGAATCGCTCCAGCCAATGCAATGATGGCCAGCGCAGGTGCAAGACCGAACGTGAACAGGTCTACGACTATGTATGGCATGGTGATCCCTGAGATGGCAACGTATATTGTCACACCCAAGAGTGAATAGAGAAGAGTCCAGAGTAACATCTCTGTGCTCTGGATATGAAATTTCTCTAGCACCCTTGCTTTAGTGATGCTCTCTTCTTCTTGCTTGTTCGGTGATTCATCAGTCATTGCTTCGCCTCCTATATTATCACTAAGTTGTAGCTGCCAGGGCTCAAGGTCAGAGTGTATTCGCCGCCGGATGCTGAAAGTTCTCCCAGCAACAGACCATTGGAATACGCACTGGGAGCGTGATCAAAGTTGCTGAATGTCAAAGTTGCATCCTGGTCTACCTTGATGTTGAGTATGAAGCCATCCTTCACAGGGTCCCACTCGGCCTGGTATATCCAGATGAGATCATCATCTGCTGTGCTGATGTATGGATAGTCCCAAAACTCTTGGGGATGTGAATCGCCGAGGTCCTTGGTGTCCACCGAGTCAGTGGCCCAGATCCATGCAAACGCTAGTGGAAGTTGAAGGAAGGGCTCCATCGACATTGTGTCATAGTGCATCATTCTGCCGTCCGTGGACCAGACCTTATTGTACGGAGAGAACATGAAGTTCTTCATTCTCTGAAGGCTGGTGAAATCTTCCCTTTGATGCGTAAGAGGTATGGTGAACAGTGTTCCCAGTATATCAAAGGTTCCAAAGCTGCCGGGGCTATGGTACGAATCAACCATGTACATCCTGTCTGCAGAAACGTCCTTTCCAAACTGCTCAATGTATATAGGGTAATCATGGATTGTTTCGTTCTCCTGAGTGTATTCAAGGAAGTTCAATGCCCACCCATTGCAGTATGATGATACCTTGGGGGACCCGTATCGCTGCGCATGCCCCGGAAAATCTTGCGGGGGGGCCTCACTTGAGTATGTAATACCCATGGGTTCCTGTACATAGTATCCGTCTGTGAAAAGGTCATAGTCGTCTTGCATTACAGTGTTGATAAAATTGAGGCCATAGTCCCACATACCGCTCTCCATGTACTGAGTATCATACATGTTGTCATACAGCTCAGTGGCAAATATGGGAATGCTATTGCACTGTACAAAAACGATGTAAGGTTCGCACGGAATGAGACCAACTCCCCAGGTACCGCCTTCCTTTGGATTTCCAAAACCGTCCGTTGTCAAGGAGTTGTTCCAATCTTCAACGAACCACGAGATTTCATCGTGCATCTCTCCTGTGTTGAAATTCCGTTCATATAATGCCATCATTAGAGCGTAATGTCCAGTCCACATTATGTTGGCTGGACCTCTGAATCCGCCTACGTACAGGTCATTCGTGTCAGTGGCATTGGGCCAGTAATAATCTGTGTATGTGTAATCTGGATGTGTCCATTCGGCGTATTCGATTGATGAGGTGTTGTATTCAGCATAAGTGGTGTTCATTTTCTTGATGAGATCGTAAACGAATTCCCTGTAGTTATCGGTTCTGTATCCAGGTGTGGCTGCAAACATTTGTGACACTGAGTATGTCATAAATGCTATGACATAATGCAACAGCCCATGGGCTCCTTCAGCATACCAGTCCTCCCAGTTGTCGTAGGGCTTCTCGGTGATAAAGCTATCAAGATAGTTGAAGACCGC
>DAOWNS010000071.1 GCA_030642465.1 Candidatus Thorarchaeota archaeon
AGGTCAGTCGCAAACCGGTCGAAGGCGACTTGGCCAAAGTACTTCATTCTCTGACCTCTGCAGCTTGGTCTGAAATCAAAGTCACGGTCTTTGGGGTCATTCCAAACCATCTGATAGGCGATATCGTTCGGGAAGTTAGGGAATCTTCTATCGATTGCGAGAATCTGGTTCAAACTGTTGACATTCTCTGGAACACCACCATGGCAACAGAAGATTCCGTTGCTACTTAACCCGGCCAGAGGTAAGACCGCGAACACTTTCAGATAGTGCTCGTACATGGAATGAGAGTATTTGCGACTGATGTCCATATAGAAGCCATATCTGGTAGCAACCTCATCTGACTCATGATTC
The DNA here is from genome assembly GCA_030642465.1 of Candidatus Thorarchaeota archaeon. GTDB lineage: Archaea > Asgardarchaeota > Thorarchaeia > Thorarchaeales > Thorarchaeaceae > WTCK01. The sequence continues at coordinate 352 of DAOWNS010000071.1, forward strand.
CCGCGGAGCATCACGACACGATTTGGAAATTGCAGTGCAAGCGCCATGACGAGATTGAATGTTTCAACTTGAGCTGGCCCCCGATCGCCATAATCCCCCAAGAAGATCATGGAGTAATCCTTCGACTTTAGGAAGTAGTCACGGACTGCAAGCGCAGAATCGAGGTCTCCATGAAGATCGCCAACGAAAATCACTCGTCTTCCAGGAATTTCTACAACATTGGGTTGGGAATTGTACAAATCGCACATCATTCCGACAAGCTGTTTGACATCATCCGCTGTGATGTCTTTCTTTCCGCCGAGTACATCTTTGACTAGTTTCACAGAACGTTTCCTCTGGAATTAGTCCCAATCAAGGGCTTTGAACATCGCGCTCACTGCTTCCTCAGGAGTTGAAGCTGAATGGATGACATCAGAACGACGCGAATCGATTCTCTTGCCTGCAAGTTCTCCAGCCCATCCACCGGTTGGAGCCAGCGCAACAACCGGCTTGTCAGAAAACCACGCGATGGCTATCTCACTCAATGTTCCAGCAGAGCCATCAATGGCTATTACTCCGTCCCCGCCCTTGGCCACTAAGAAATTGCGGGCATAACCCAAACCCGTGGGTAATGCGATATCGATGTATTGATTGGCATGTTCCTTGACGTCTGTAGGTAGGATTCCAATTGTGAGCCCATCCTGCTTCTTTGCGCCTTTGCACGCTGCTTCCATAATTCCTCCGAGACCCCCGCAGAGGAGAGCGATGCCTCTTTTCGCAATCTCTTCTCCGATTCTCTCTGCAAGCTCTAGGGTTTTCTGGTTGCTGTCCGCCCCGCCAATCACTGATATGATTCTTATCGCCACAGCCAAGTGTCACCGCCTTGATGTCTGATGTTTGAACTACATTAGCTTCCTTCTCAAGGGGAGGCTAAATAGACTACTATGTTGAGCCGGTTTCTCCACGACTCTCAAAACTATCGTAATTCTTCCGGAAGTGATATAGGCAGTCGGCAGTAATCGACCCTGCCTGAAGAGGAATATCTGTCGCCGGGAGGTACGACTTGATGAAGAGCAAGTTCAACAAGCACATACTACGTGTGAAACGCCCAGCAAGTGAGAAGTTCAAAGACTTCCCAGAGGTTATTGAACTCAACCATCATAAAACGGACCCCAGCGATATGAGCGCTCGCTGAGCATGTAGTTCCGCACTTTTTCTATTCGTGGCGCTCTATTAGACACAAATGTAATGGATGTGAGATCTTTGGTTAGGGTTTGGCGTGCATCAGATGTTGAGATGATTGGACTGGCAGGCTATGGCCGGAAATACGTCGCAGAAGTCGAATTCAAAGGAGCCCTGAAGAATGGCGGTTTCATCTATGTTAGAATTCCAGGAGGAATGAAGACAGACCCCCATGCACACGGAACACTTGAAGAGGTCTTCATTATCATGAATAAGACAAAAATGGGCGTCGGAGATAAGCTCCTAGATGTCGATGAAGGAGATGTGGTGCTTGTGGAGCCCAGAGAAGCTCATTGGTTTGAAACCCCGGAGGGAGACGATGTGGTCGTAATAGCAATCAAGTTCCCGAACTTGAAGGACGATAAGATGCCAAGTTCCCAAAGATGAGAACTGACAGATCTTGTCACATCTTCAATGTGCTGTCCTGTTTGATACACAAAGAAGGTGAAACCCTCAACCATCTAAGATGAGTCCTGAGGAATATGATGCAATGCTCACAGCGTGTAGGCCATTTGGAAAACAGATTCTTGATTTGTTGGATGACGGGAGTGTTTTAGTTGCACTTGGCAAACTGCAATTCATGCCCCATTCGATGATAGGAATAAGAACGCATTCACGGTTCCAGAGTTTCTGGAACTTGAAGGCAAAACTTACATGGTTTATTGTGTGTATTGTCATGCCTATCTCCTGTATAGGCCAATAGCACATGATACGCTTAGGGAGTAGTTAGAGGAATGAATGTTTTCAAAATAGCGAATGGAGGAAATTCTAATGATTGAGTTGGCCTTGCTTGTTTTTGTTATAATATTCTGTGCGGGTATAACATATGGTCGAGGTCGACCTTCTGGTAAAACGACAGTTACTAGACCATCAGATAAGAACGCTGATGGGATGGGTGGGTTTCGAGCTCACGATTACTCTTATGTGAATCGTGGAAAGGCATTTCCCGTGGGTTTGAGGCAAGAGAGAAAAAGAACTGCTACATTTAAGGAGCCAAGAAGAAGAGCGAAAAAAGATAGACACAAATGAATACAAGTTAAACACGATTATCTTTATGGACGCTTTTCCGTCCAAACGGCTTGCGCGGTTTTTTTCTATATGAAAAGATATGGCAAATTCCCTACAAGATTTTCAAAAACGTCTTGTGTATTGAGGAGGCAGAAAATGAAGTGGACTATGCCTACACTCTCTAGAATCGGTCGTACTCTTCATCTTCGTCCTCAATCGGTATGTCAAACGATTCAGGATATAGGCGGTCCGGGGGTTTGGGCACTGCCCTCTCAAGAATCTTTCCGAGCTCTCTCCACTCTCGATGTCGTTTGATTCGGCCATAGATGCCCGCCGCAGTGATCGCTGCAAATGCTATGAATCCCATGATATGAAGTTCTGTTCTGGTTTCGAAGATAGAGGAGGAAGCGGAAATCGCGAGAACCAGAATGCTTCCAATGATGAGGGTATTGAGGAAGCAATCACATCTAATTCCTAACTGAGGAGGTCCCACCTGAAAATCTTCAGGTTCCGAACCATGCGCCCGATTCAAGATGTAATTGAACAAAGCTGCTATCAATACACCAACTGTAATTACGAACCCGATGAGAAGGTCCACGAACATCACCTCAAAAAGCGTTTCTAGGCTTTCCCTTCGGGCGCTGCTACTTTCAAGTAGCTAAACCCATATTCACCCTCGTAAGAAATCTCTGAACCTTCATCCGGTACGACAGTTAGGATGATGGAATGTTTTTTGACAACATCTGGAGCAGCGTTACTAATACTGAACTCACCTTTTGTCAGAGCAATCTTGTGGCCAGTTTTTAGGTTCTTCAAGTCGGGGTGTTTCTCGATAACGATGCCTATTCGTCCCTGCAGAGTATCATTCCTAACAACCAAGATACTAGCGCCATTAATCTCGAAAATCGCAAGAGCATCCATCCATCCTCGAAGTGACTCAGGCAATTTCTCCAGTGGAACTGACTTCTCGGTTGTCATATCCTCAAGAGGAGGAAGATTTCCCTGAATCTCATTCAGTATCGGAGTAATCTGTGATGTATTCCAGCCCTTCTTTACGAACACCTTGAGAGCATGCTCTGCTATCTTCTCCAATGCGGGGTTCAGCCGATCGTGAGAGGAAGATGACACCTTGTAGAGCTGCTTGAATGACATTAATGCTCCCGCCTCCTTGGCGTAAGCTATTCCTATCTTGTACGCGTTGACCGAGAGCTGCCAGGCGTTATCATGGTCGTCAAACAGTAGACAGTATTTGGCTATGTCATTCAACATGGCTATGGTAACATCAGGAAATCGTAACTTGGACTGCGTCAGAGAGAATCCGCCCATGAACTTCCTGAGAATCTGCATAGTAATGTAGAACCCTTCTGAGGTTTCTTTCATATCATCGAGTCCAACTCTTTCCAGCATTGAATCATACAGACTGTAGTAGTAATCAATCTCCTCGTAATTCTCAAGGATGAGTGCTAAGATGATTCTCACGAAGAAAACTGATGCCTTGAGAGAGTCATTCTCCACACCTGTGAACATCAGTAGTCTGAAGGATTCGTCTGAGATTCTGACGGCATCATTGATGCCTTCTCTGGTTCCACGATACAGGTGACACATCATTTCAAGGTAATAGAGGAACAAAGTGATATCAGCGGCATGGGTAACAAGGCGTTTGTGGGTTTCACTGGATTCGGTTAGCGTTGACATAATGAGAAGGCGTTCAATCTCATTCTGAACAGCTTCGATTTCATTTGCTAATGTATCGTACTTCATCTCTTGGAAGTCATCGAACATCGTAGGAATGCCTGCCTTGATGTCCTCAATGAAATCGAGCACAAAGAGGGGTTGGCCCTGCGAGAGAGACCTATCGACCCGAGCTGGACGCTTCACTTCCCTAAGAACACGCATAGCATGTTCTTCGATAATGCGTATTCTGGTTACTGGGTCGTATGCTTCCTGACGAGATATGCTGTATCTGACTTCTTGTGTGTAGATTCGCTCACGTATCGTACTGAGCTTCTTCACGAGCTTTTCATCGCTGACCGATTCCATCAGCTGTAAGGCGAAAGCGGATCCAACTATCCCTTCAACCTCGATGTTGAGGTCCTCTATGGTGTTCAGGAGTTTGAGGTCACTGGTTACAATTTTGGAGCCTTTGACGCGCATTGCTGCAAGGATGAGGGACATATCATTGGGTTGAGGGAGAACCCCTTCAGGTCTATTGATGTCCGCCATAAGCGCCTTGATATCCTTCGATAGAGTTTCATCTAACTGGATCATTTGCTCAACCTCTCTTCGAAGATACCAACGAAGCTCATGGAAAACCTGTCGGCTAATCCAGAGCTGCATCCCTATCTTATCGGCAGCCGTCTTGATGTCGTGAACATCTTTGGGTCTGTCACTGAATCCGGATATGAAGAAATTTGCATCAAGGTAAACGCGCATGTAATTTAATCTCCGTCTCTTTGCAATGCTACGGGAAAGGGCAATGCTTGAGGACCTGCAGAACCCTTCAGAACTGCCAGTTTGTTTCGTCTAGCTTTAAGGTCTTTCGCTACTGGTCCTTTTGGCAACCGAGTCCTGCGGCGTTTCAACCAAAGAAAAGCCTTGTGCTGCGGCAGATGAATCACGCTCTACGGTAGTCTTTAAATCAGCAATGACAATTCCGGAGCCCTAACTCGGAGATGCCCTCATGAACTCCAAAATTCGCCCCACTATATCAGAGATGCTTGAGATTGAGTCAGTCGCGATTGTAGGTGTTTCAGCAAAGATGGGCTACTACTGGGCCCATTCTATGCTTCAGTGGGACCATAATCTCAAGGTATGGTTGGTTTCGAAGTCGGGGGAGAAGGTCTTGGGCCATAAGATATACCGGAGCCTTCTGGATTTACCGGAATCTGTTGATTATGCCATTCTTGCGGTGCCATTGAGAGCTGTCCCTGAAGTACTGAAGGATTGCGCCCAGAAGGGTGTAAAGGGCGCGACTATCTTCACAAGCGGCTACTCAGAACTTGGCACGGAGGAGGGCACGCAACGCGAGAAGGAACTCAAAGATCTCATTCACTCAATGCCATTCAGAGTCTTTGGACCGAATTGCATGGGGCTAATGTATCCAAAGATTGGCTTTGCGTTTATGCCCACAGTGGATAGACTCTCAGGAAATGTTGGATTCGTTTCACAATCCGGCGGTATTGCGATTACAATCTATACGGCAGCTGTACACGCGGGAGTTGGCTTCAGCAAGATGTTCAGTTTTGGGAATGCAGCGGATATCTCTCCCTATGAGCTTCTCGATTATCTCGAAACAGACCAAGAAACGGATGTCGTAGGCCTGTACATTGAGGGAACAAGTGATGGGAAACGCCTGCTTGAGTTTCTTAAGCAAGTTGCTGAGAAAAAGCCTGTTGTTGTTGTCAAGGGAGGACGGTCGACCGAGGGGTCAAGAGCGGTTTCATCTCATACGGGCGCCTTGTCTGGCAGGGACGAAATCTGGGACGCGGCATTCCGTCAGGCAAACGTTATCGCAGTTAACACATTGGAAGACCTAGAAGCGACTCTCAGCGTTCTCTCGAAAAGTCCTCAACCACACTCACGAAGTGTTGGACTCATTGGGATAAGTGGCGGTACCAGTGTAACCTATACTGACCTGTGTGTAGACCACGGACTTCGAGTACCCCCCTCTTCTCCCGAAACCGTCGAAAAGTTACGAACCATAGTAAAAGGTGTTGGCAATTCCGTAACGAATCCCATTGATCTCGCTGTAGACTACTATAGTGACCAACTAATGGCTGAAGTAATTCGTGTTGTCGGTGCTGACCCCGCATTCGATTCAATCATCTTGCAGGCGGACGTTCATAATATCCATCAAGCTGCGTCGACTATGGGGGCTGCTGATGTGGTCGAGTATATGTGGGTAGCTATGGCCAAAGCAGGATGTGATGTTGTGGAGAACCTAAAGAAACCGGTTCTCGTGGCTATACCCGAAGTAGCTTACATTGAGGCAAGGGCAACTGCGTGGAGGAAATTCGTTGAAGCAGGACTACCCGTCTTCAGAAACATCAGCGAGGCAGTTGGCGCACTCTCTGGAGTTTGTAAGTACTATGAAACACGGTCTTCCCGGAACGTCTAGCTAATACTGGGCCAGAGCCTGGCTTTTCTAACGTTGATTCGAAGCTGCAAGAACCTGATTTCACATTTAATCTGCCAAGAGCTCATTAGATGGATTCTAAGTTGAGTTTCCACTCGGTGTCGCCCTGACGAATTAGGATCCCTGTATGGGCCTCGAAGTTCGGTTTGATATCAAGGTCTTGATGGTTCTCGAGCTGGCTCCGGATGAAGCGAATCAGCTTTGCTGATGTCCATTCGGTCATACACGATACTGTTTGCATTGGATATAGAAGGGCCACGATTTCGCGTCATGCTGTTTATTCACTTGTGCGTTCTCAATTCCGCACTTCCTCCATTGCCGCGTTCCCGCAATTTGACGGCAATGGCGGCAATGTATGTTTCTTCCTAGCTGGGTTCCTTGTCGAGAATTGAGGTCAAGAATTTTTGTTGCCACGAACGCGCAAAGAATTGAAAAACCGCGATGTATGACTTACATATCACCTGAATGATATGTGGAGCAATACGAGGGAAATATTATATCCTACGATGTTCTCCATTTGCATGTTCGCTGGGCGACCGGAGAGAGAGGAAGTCGCGCATGCCCCTCAGCGGCCGGATGTAGACAGTGGGAATTTTCACCCAGTATCTACAGTTAGTCCTATTGAGGGTTGCGGAATCTGAGTGCCTCTTCAATTCGGTTACGCCATTGAGGAGGCATATGTGCAAATGAACAAGAGACTGTTGAGAGTCCAGCTTATCACTGCTGTTTTTATCTCGCTGATGCTACTTGCCCTTGCTCCACAAGCCGTGTGGGCCAGTCAAGCACTGCAGCATGATGAGGAGCTATTTCCGAAACCTTTCGAGGGCTACAACCTCGATAGTATCTACATTTTCTATGATCCGGCTGACGAGATGATGTCTGCTGTTGCTGAAGGTGTTAATGAAATCGTCACATTGAGGCTAAACCGTGTGACGATGATACCAGTGACCTCGTATAGTGATGTAGGTTACTGGTTACTGGACGAGCCTTGGATTGCTGTCTATGCGTTGCAGTCCACTTTGAAGGGCGTGATTTTTCCCGACCGAGAAATGTTGTGGCGTCAGTTCTATCAGACTCTCAGGTGCCATCCGTCGACCCAGCATGTTGTGGGGATGGGCAATACCCTATCCCTCGAACCATTCCTACGTTCAACTGACATCACAATTCATCACAGCGAATCTGAAGTTGCTGATGCCCTGATTCTCGTCCTCTATGACGTCTGGTCTATCATGGAGATGTGCAAGAGCCGAGCCATATTGGATGACGGCTATCAAAGCGCCGCTGATGATCTAGAGCAGATGGTCCTCCAGGTCTACGCTGATCACTTCAGCGAGCTGATACAACGCCAATTCGAACCGATTGATGTGGTAGGAGAGCTTGACGAAGCAGCAGCTGATGAAAGA
>DAOWNS010000369.1 GCA_030642465.1 Candidatus Thorarchaeota archaeon
CGTGAAAGTCATGTCGTGGTCATGGAGGCTGACCTGTCACACAATCCCAAGTATCTCCCGTCAATTTTTGAGAACCTTGAACAGGGTTTTGGCGTGGTTGTCGGTTCAATATACATCCCGAAAGGTGACATTGTTGGGTGGTTGGGAAGCCGAATTGCTATCAGCAAAGTGGCGACCGCGATTGCCAGGGTGGTGTTCAGGGTTCCAGTGAGTGACCCGATGAGTGGGTTTGTGGGGTGCAAGTCTGGAAGGCTCTTGGAAGAAGGCTTTGACTATGCGGACTTCAAGTTCCTTCTTGAGATGCTTGTTAAGAACAGGTCGCTCAGAGTTACCGAGGTTCCGATTGTATTTCGTGATCGGGCGAAGGGAACAAGCAAACTCAGTGCAATCACAATCGCACTCTACATTGGTCTTGTTCTCCGGTTACTGTTCACTAAAGGCAGGAGGCCTCTCTCATGATTGCTGAAGCCCTGGCTAGACTGCGCGAAGTCAAAAAGGTAGACATTCTCCTTGCAGGCTCTGTCTTCTTGAACTTCTTGATGGCCGTAGCGATGCGGATAGTCGGGAGTTCGATGTATCCATTCTTCGTCCTGATCTACGTTTGGATTGCAGTCTACGCGGTCTTCCTGTCACTTGTCCTTCGTAGGAACAGAGTAACTGGGGAACCGCTTATCCGGAAGGGCTTCTCTTTGGCGTTGCTAGCTGGGCTGACCGTTCTTGTCCGGCTCGTCTTCATTGGACAAACCGCGCTGATTTCTCTCGATAGCGTCTGGTACTTGGATTTCGGAAAATTCATCCAAATGGGCATGATGCCATACGCTGACTTCTACTTCCCTTATCCACCAGTCTTTGCTTACTTCATTATTGTAATCTCCAACCTAGCTCCATCAATAGACAGCTTCAGAATACTGGCGGCGCTGCTTGATGGAGCGGTCCTTGTTGTGCTGTGGAAACTTGCTGACCGTCATGCAGGACCAATGTGGGCTTCCTTTGCAGCGCTTGCTTACGCTCTGCTTCCAATCTCCATTATTGAATCAGGTTGGAACGGGCACTTCGAACCGCTTGCCAACCTATTCATGCTGTTGTCATTATGGTTTATCTTTGATGGTCGCCACCGATTGAGTGGCTTGATGCTGGGTCTGGCTGTCGCTACGAAAATATACCCTCTTCTTCTAGCGCCTATCTTTTTCTTCTATGTCAAGAGCTGGCGAAAACGCATCGAATTTGCAGTAGTAGGGACTGCAACTACTGCCTTGACGTATCTACCATTCATCCTCCCTGTCTGGATGAGGAGTAGCACGGTTCCACCTAATGGTACAACTCCTTCCAGTGGCTCCGTTGATCTATTCAGTTCTCTCATTGGCTTTCTGACCAGTCCACAATATCCCACTCTGATTATATCACTCATTGTCTTCGCATTGGTCGGTCTGGGTGTCCTCAAAATAGTTCGACAGCTGGCTCAAGATAATCCCCAATCGAATCATCGTGTATATCATTGGGCGGTTCTGTTTGCAGGTGCGGTCCTCGTAGTTATGGGTTTGGCTGCAGCTCTGTACCCCCTCTCTCCTGCGTCGAGGTATGTCTATTGGCGCTATCCTCCCGACATAGGAGTTGTGAGGGGCATCTCAGCGGTCTTCATTGGCTCTCTAATTGCCGTGATGGGATATCGAA
>DAOWNS010000211.1 GCA_030642465.1 Candidatus Thorarchaeota archaeon
AATCGAGGAAATTCTCAAACTCGGAAGTGTTCTGAAACCTGATAGTAATCTCAATGAAGCCTAGTGGAGGGCTTTCTTGGGCATCGTCAACTACTCTAAGTTTGTCTACGGAAGCAGCCTGTTTTTCGAAACATAGGCGTGTCATTGCATTCAAGTCATCCCAGTTTGATACCAACCGCTTCCGTACAACGTCAACTATTCGGAGCTCACGAATGCGCTGGCGTATTGATGACAATGAGCTTGGATTATTCCAGAGTGTCTTCAGTTCGATGTGGGTTTCTGTTTTTTGTTCCTTGGACTCTTGAATCAGGAATAAGTTAGCAAGGGCAGTTTCAACCAATTGCTTGTCCTCTGTAGGAAATACAGGACAGCTCACGGTCAGTTCCATCTCAAAGGAACCTCTTGACCACGTTCTGCGAAAGCTCGTGCAGTTCGTCTACGGTGCCCTCGTTGACAAGCATTATGTCACTAAGCGCGATGACTCCGCCAAGACCTACCGATATCTCTCTAATGTCGCGTTCCCTGAAGACTGACCACTCCTTCGGGTCGTCATCGCGATTGCGTGCTCTCAATCTCGCGAATCTGGTAGCGGGAGATGCATGTACACAGACAGTTATGACCCTCTCAACATAATCGTCAAAGACTTGAGTCTCTGCGACGCTTCGGCATCCCTCAACGACTACTAGTTCCGCTGTTGTTTGCTTCAAATCGTCTATGCATTGCATAGCTACTGCCCCAGGACCATTCTCTTCCCTTAGCTCTAGCATCACCTTCTTAGTGTTCACAGGATCGGGTTTGAGTCCTCTTCTACGGACTTCCGCGCGGATTACATCTCCCATGACAATTACGGGGACATTGGCACTGCGAAATGTATCAGCGACCTCACTCTTCCCCGCTCCGGGCATCCCTGTAACAACTACCAGCTTCATGGTTTCTCCACCACTTTGTTAGAGTAATCTCCAATAGGCTTTATCATATACGTAGTCAGATGTATGCTTTCCAGTGACACGAGGGGCAATTCAGCTTCAGAGTCTTTGCGTTTCGTCAACTTCTTGTGTGCCACCAACGTGTCGTTCATTGATGTTCCTTTAAGAGTTACCTTAGCTACGCCAAATCGTTATGATAATATTGGTGTTGGGAGTCTGAAACTGTGTTCAAGGTGATGTTTTGATTGACACTGTGAGAGTATTCCTAAGCGTGGATATTGACGATAAAGATCATCTCGCTCGAATAGCATACATCCAGAATAAGCTGGATCTCGATGCAGCGAAAATGAAGCTGGTTGAACCAGAGAACATCCACTTCACCTGGAGATTCTTTGGAGATACACCGATTTCAAAGGTGGAGTCCATACGCAGTGAACTAGAGCAGATTAGGTTCAGTCCATTCACGATCCGGATTGGAGGTGTGGGTGCATTTCCAAGCAAAAGAAGACCCAGAGTAGTATGGATTGGAGTGACACACAACGCAGAGGCCATGCGTGAACTGAAAACTATGACTGATGAGAGGCTTGGCAATCTTGGGTATCCACCCGAAAAGAGAGAGTTCACGCCCCATGCCACAATTGCAAGAGTGCGAACCGTAAGAAACAAAGATGCCATCTTAAGAAATCTTGAAGCGGTATCACAGGAGTCGGTTGGAACCATGATTGTTGATGCTATTAGAATGACGAAAAGCACGCTTACTCCTTCTGGTCCAATCTATGAAATGCTATGGGAGATTGAGGCAACAAAGGAATAGCTAGAAACAGAAGGGAGAAAGTGGGCCGGGGGAGATTAATTCCGAAGCAGGGCAATCCTGCCACGTTTGAACTCCCGATCTCTTGCATTTTGTGACTCTGAGCCTAAGCTGCGAGTCACCCCAAGCAAGAATCATACCAAGCTAGACTACCGACCCATGAATAGTTCAGGCGATATTTGAGAGTAAAATAAAGGTTGCCACCTGCTGGAAGTTTTAGAACACGTGTTCCAAGTATAGGAATTTCTCGGATTGTTCTGATTCAGCCGCATTTCACAAAGAATAGAAGTGTCAAAGTCGATAAATGAAAACGGAATAGGTGCTGATGGCTACTGACTTGATCTATCATGAAACGTTTACGAAACATGTTCTCTCCCCTGGACATCCAGAAAGTCCTAGGAGGTTGAAAGTTGCATTGGAACGCATTGCCAGCACAGGACTCGTTGAGAGCTCAAAGGTCAATATCGTGAATCCAGAAAAGGCGGACCTAAGTGAAGTGCGCGCTCTGCACGGTGATGCCTATATACAAGAATTGCATGCGAAATCAGAGAAGGGCGGGGGTTTTTTCACACTCGACACGTCAGTCAATGAATACACGTATGATGCGGCTTTGCTAGCTGCAGGCGGAGGCATACTGGCAGTAGACAGGATTCAGGATGGTGTATCTGAGAATGCATATCTGCTCTGTCGACCTCCAGGACATCATGCCGAGCATTCGAGGGCATTTGGGTTCTGTTTTATCAACAATATCGCAGTAGCTGCTCAACACCTCGTAGAGAAACGCAACCTTGAGCGTGTGCTAATAGTAGACTATGATGCCCACCACGGAAATGGAACACAGAGTGCATTCTATTCTAGCAATCATGTACTATACATTGGATTGCACCAAGATGGCAGAACATTGTTCCCGGGTTCGGGCTTCCCCAATGAAATAGGTTCAGGAAAAGGTGAGGGATACAATGTGAATCTGGCAATGTATCCTGGAGCTGGGGATCGGTCCTATGAGATGGCATTTCAAAGGATTGTCGAGCCAATAGTTTCCTCATTTGATCCGGAATTCATCCTCGTTTCAGTAGGTTTTGATGGGCACTTCAGTGACCCGCTCACATCTTTGGGGTTAACTACATCAGGACTCTCAACGATGAATGCGAAGATTCATGCTATGGCAAGGAAACACTCACGTGGACGGCTTGCATTCTTTCTTGAAGGGGGGTATAATCTTGACATTGTCGGAAGGGGCTCACAAAATCTAGCGGAACAGCTTGCAGGAGCACCAATTACACACTTCGAAGACAGTCATATGGAAAGCGAGAATTGCACCGAGTATACCAAGTCCTTGTTGAATGGCATGGATGGGATGCTGGGTGGAGTATGGAAACTTTAGTCATCAGAAGATTCGAAATCCTCTAATAGAGTCTGCATTGGACCCAAATCGCCTTCATCGTCTGAGGAGGCCTGAGTAGGATGGCCCATTGTGTCAACTTCAATGCCCAGTTGTTTCTTAATTGAAATTGCCACACCGGTGCCTATCGTTGGCACACGTGCAATCTCCTCAAGGGGTGTATGATACAGATCAGCCATTGTACGCAGTCCGTTGTTATATAGCATTCTTCCTCTGATGCGCCCAATTCCTCTGAGCGTAACAAGTTCAAGTAGCTCTTGACGTACGCCATATTTCATTCTCGAATGTAGTGTGTGCAGAATCGGCACATGATGAGTTACCCCTGTAACTCGAGCAACCTCTGATGCGGAGTAAAGCAGCCATCCAGCAGATTCGATATAGCGACGAACGTCGCCTACGCCAACACCATAGTCTTCAGTAATATCTCTCTCTGATTGCTCCGAGAGCCAATCTTGCAGCATTCGAGCGGTTTTGACTTGGGCTAGAAATGAAGAGTAGTCATCTGGGCTCGCCCAGCTGTCTGGCGGGTCTATGAGAAAATCATCAAGGTGACCTTCGACATAGTATTCATAATTCTCAATCTCAGAGCGGGTTACATAAGTGGTAGGCTGGTCTGGAGTATGGCAAATGAGGTGAAGCACTCCAATTGATGAGAGAGTTTGTGCTTCAGAAAGCGCATCCCGAAGCAGGATAGCCGTGTATGGATCTATGTACAATCTGGAAGCTCTCTGACCCAAAGGAGTGGCCTTGAGTGTTCCATGTCCATTGCACACCAGCAAGCCTCCATTCTCAAGAAAAGCTAAAGCAGCTGAGACATGGTCCTCAATTTCCCAGCTTTCAAATTGAGATGAG
>DAOWNS010000296.1 GCA_030642465.1 Candidatus Thorarchaeota archaeon
GTCCGAGTTTTTTCATTGTTTCCGGAATTCTCTCAGCTGAGAGGGGGTAGTCAACAATGATCTTCAGAATTTCCCCTGAATTCATCTTCTTGACTTTCCGTTTGCTTTTTACGTCTGGATATGGGCAAACCTCGCCCTTCACATCCAAAGTTTCAGTTACGTCAACCACAGTTCTCATTCTTCCTTTGCTATTGCTGGTGATGCACAGTAGCCCTGTGCTTCTCCAACCACATAGTTAGACCGTCGACTTTTGCCGACGAGTTGAGCCGAGCCTCAACTCACCCTGATATAACTGTTAGGGACTGTAAACTGCGCGTTGTTACAGAAGTGATGGTAGTCAACACGCCTCGGTTGCAGAATTATAATTAATTCGAGAATTTCATATCAGAAAATGAATAAATCAGCTGAACGCTTTAGCAAGCGCTGGATTGACATGTGGGTTATGCTTTCCAATCATTTTGAGTAATCTTCAGTAAGTGCATAGTAACGCGCCCTATCATCCTCGTCCTCAATGACCTTGATGACGCCTCTATCTACCATGTTCTTGACACGATCCCTTACTATGCGACGGGATGCTGTACCTCTCTCCGCCCTAACGGAGGCAGTTATTTGGCTTATGTTCAAAGGACGTGATCCGTCCAAACTCTGGATAATCTTCCAGCTAATCTCGTCTTTCTTCAGGTCTTTGAATCTTGACTCAAGCCTCTCTGCACGGGTAAATTTAGACATGACTTGCAGCATGCTGTTATAGAAGTCAAACCCTTCACGGATAACACGGGCCGACTGGCTTACCTCATCAATGCCCGGTCCCATTCGTTCAATGAGCCTTTCTAGTCTTGCCAGTCTTGAAGATATCTCATCCAGTCTGTCTTGGAATTCCTCTAGATTGGGCACGCTCACAGTCGATTCAGTGGTCATTTCCTTGACATCTGAATCGTCTTTGTTTGGCAAGCCAATGTCTCCCAATTGTTCTGATGGCTACAAGAAATAAGTGTGGCGGAATACGCGGAATCTGAGCTCTATGAGGGACAGAAGGTGATTCAGGCAGACAAGGCACCAGGCTATTTTCGTATGCTGGATGCTTCTCCGAATGTTTCTTTGGAGCGCAATAGGAGTGATGTGAATCCCGTGGATTCTAACGTTAACGAAGAGCGCGTTAGCCAGGGCTTTCAATTTCATGTGCAAGCCAAGCTTGGAAAAACTAAATAGAATACTTACCCTACAACAGGAGTCGAATGTAGGTTTCGCCCGGTGCGATTTTCTACGGGTATCTGTTGTGAGGTAGCAACACAATGAAGAAGGCATTTCTATGCACGCTCTTGTTAGTTGTGCTGATTCTCGGGTTCATTCCACTAATACATCCGCAATCAGCAGAAACGGCGGTGGGTGAGAACGACACCGCTGGAGACCTTGATTTCTGGTCTCTTGCGGAAACATTTGGAAACGAGATTCCGGTTGTTGTGAAGTTCTCTGATATTCTTACAGATTCTTTGGCAGAAGATCTTGAATTGCTGGGGATTCGATTCAGCCTTGGAAGCTCTGTTTCAAGCCGAGTAGGCAACCACTATGTTATGAGGGGTACTGCAGAGGGTTTCTCCATTCTCGCCGAGATGAGCATTGTGGTAGACATTGACGTTCAAACTCCAAGAGACCACATACACCTTGCAAGGGACGTTTCAATTCCAGAGATAAATGCAGATGATGCTTGGAACCTCTTGGACAGTCTTGATAGGAACATCACGGGTGAGGGATTGCTTATAGCTGATTTGGACTCGGGGATAGACTGGAAGCACCCTGACCTCTGGTTTGCAGACGGAGGCGAATACGATTGGCTTGATATGGGCGGTGGCTCTCCAACGAATGGCACGGATGCGATTGATTTGGACGATAGTGGCCTCGCCACGTCTGATGAAGTGATGTACTACCTTGATTACGATACCGATGGGATGTTCGACATAACCATGGAATGGATCTGGGCAGATAGTGTCATACAGAATGCCAAACCCGACATGGGTGAACCCTTTTTCGTAGTTAATGATACGAACGATAATGATCAACTTGATGTAGGCGAGAAGCTGATTATGTTGAGCACCCCCAAAACCAAGTATATTGTAGAGGCGGACGGGACTCCATCCAGAAACATTCAGGTTTGGGAACGTGGCGTGGATCTATTGTCCACAACACACGAGGACCCAGATGGACATGGAACCGCCGTTGCCGGAATACTTCTCGGCGGTCAGATTGGACACCGGAAATACGTGGGCGTTGCTCCCGATTCCGAGCTCATGATGATTAAGGTTCTTGGGCAGTCGAACGATTGGCTAACAATTGAGGAAGGCTTGACTTGGGCGTACAACCATGGTGCAGACGTGATACTAATTGAGGTTGGTTCGTGGACCTATCATTATCTTGATGGAAGCTCTGCAAGTGAGTCACTTATCGACACGATTGTTGCTAACGGCGTACCAGTGATTGCACCTAGCGGAAACCTTGGTGGCAAGGACAAGCACGCTCTTTTCTCGACAAGCCCGGACACGCCGTACTACGTGGACTTCCATATTCCAGGCTTTGAGCCTGATATTCAGGATGTCTACATCACGGTTCTCTCGGTCAATGACACCGATTTCAGCACCTGCAACTTCAGCATAATCATGAATCTTCAATCTTGGGGTGGTATGCCTTTCAATATAACCTACCTTCATCCTAGCGTTGGATATTATAACTGGTTCACAGAAGCTCCAATTACGCAGGGCCCTCACACCCTCTGGATTAGGTCATTCATTTCCACGTCCAACCGTTCAACGAAGATGCTGGGAATTCACATATACTCGACCAC
>DAOWNS010000085.1 GCA_030642465.1 Candidatus Thorarchaeota archaeon
CTGCCCTGAAGTGTTGCGTATGTTTACCAGGGCTCTGGCTTTGGTCGTATAGGTCCGTTCATATTGCATCATAATCAGATAGTTTCGGGTGCTCGATTATCTCCCCTAAGGCGGATTTACAAGTCATTGTTAATTTCGAGCTATCAAACCGTGACCTGCTGGCATTTTCTAAGCTTTGCAAATTATGAGTTTAAATGCAATCTCGGACGAACAGATATTGGCATCTAACGCCTTTGCGGAGTGAATAACACACAGTCTAAAATCTGGGCTAGGAACTCTGAAATCGTTGAGTGGAATCAGGTCGGCGGGCTAATTTCTCAACGCAACCCTTCACACCCCCCAATTCCCCCCTTCCATAGATACCTGCTGACTCTGCTCTCCGCTCACACCTCTTTTATCAACGGATCACGGGAAAAAAGGAATGCCACTTGGCCCAACGGACCAAGTGTTGATTTGAAATGTTCTGATCTAAAAGACTGCCTGATGGACCATGAAGTAACTTTTTGCATGGTCACAAGCTGGGCATTTCTCGGGCGGGTGTTCACCTTCGTGAATGTAGCCGCAATTTTGACATCGCCACTTGATTTTCTTCTCTCGCTTGAAAACGCGGTCCTTGGCAATGTTATCAGCAAGCTCGATAAAGCGGTCGTGATGCCAAGTTTCTGCCTTGGCAATCATTTTGAAGACGACTGCTATCTTTGAGAAACCCTCTTTCTCCGCGACTTCGGCGAAGCCAGGGTACATTTCTGTGAATTCGTACTTCTCACCGGCTGCGGCTGCTCTCAGATTCTCCTCAGTGCCACCAAGTGGGCCGGTTGGGAATCCAGCTTCAATCTTGAGCTCAGGAGTGGCTCCACCTTCCTTCAGGAGCTTGAAGAGCCGTTCTGCGTGCTCCTTCTCGTGACCCGCAGTTTCCTTGAAGATTTCGCTGATTTGAACGTACCCCTCCTTCTTGGCAATGCTGGCGTCGAATGTGTAGCGATTCCTTGCTTGGGACTCGCCAGCGAAAGCAGTGAGGAGGTTAATCTCTGTTTTTGTGCCTTCTAATTTCAATGTTCTACCTCCATTCTCTCATAGGACGGCGAACGAATACATCACCCACCGCCTTGGAGTTAAGATATCGCGAATCGAGGCTGGTCTCTAATAAGGCATTGCTTAGGCCAGTCTAACATGACTGATAGTCACTTGAGTCTATCAGCAATCACCTTAGCGAGCTTCTTACAGTCCTCGATTTCTTGTTCGTTAGCCCTACCTCGCACGCGTATAACTGGCTCAAGAATCTCGAAATTCATAGCCTCAATCATCTTGCGCAGTTTGACAACGCCACCGCCTCCCCAACCGAAAGTGCCGAAGAGTCCGATTGGTCGTTTCATGAAGCGCTTGCCTTTCATTTCATTGACGAAGCTCCAAACCTTAGGGAATGGATACGCATCGTACGTGGGTGTTCCAATCACGAGGATGCCAGCACGCATAGTGTCTGTGATGACCTTGCTCAGTTCGCTATATGACAGATTATGGATCTTCACCTCAACGCCGAGGTTCATGAGTTCCTTCTTCAGATTGACCGCTAGTCGGTGGGTCATGCCGTACATCGTGCCGTACACAATAACCGCGTTCTTTTCCAGCTCAGGGCTGCTCCATTCAAGGTACTTCGTAACAATCCACATCGGGTCCTTGCGATAGATTGGTCCATGGCTTGGAGCAATCATCTTGATTCCGATGCCGAGGTCTTGCACCTTTGCTATGCCTCTCTGCACGAACTTCAGATAGCTTGTGATAATCGCTGAAACGTAGCGTCGGCTTTCGGATTCAACCATCCGCATGTCAATCTCGTCATCGAAGATTTTGCCATTCAATGCACCAAAGGATCCGAATGCATCGCATGAGAATACAATCTCATCCTCAACCAAGTATGTCAACATGGTTTCAGGCCAGTGTAGGAATTGTGCATGCACGAACTTGAGTGTCTTTTCACCAAGTGACAGTTCCTCAAGGTCCTCCACTATCTTCTCCTTGAGCGGAACATCGTAGAATGATTTCTGCATCGGAGCCGCCTTGGCCGTGTACACCATTGTTGCATTCTTGGCAATCTTGGCTATGTCTGGGATCCCACTGGTGTGGTCCGGCTCCATGTGGTTCATAACAATGTAGTCGATCTTGGCCGGGTCCACTATCTCTCTGATATTGTTCAGAAGCTCATCCACCCATGGTTCCTTTACACCTTCTATGAGGGCTATCTTCTCGTCGACGATGAGATAGCTGTTGTACGACACACCGAACGGTAGTTCCCACAGACCTTCGAATAGCTCTGTATGATGGTCGTCGACTCCAACATAGTATACACCTTTGGCGATCTCTGTATGCATTATTTTGGGCTCCAATTCATTATAGTTATTTCTTGAGCGTTCTCTGAACGAGTGTCCCAGTTAAAAGGTCTGCTATCAGTCTCAATCTGTATGCTTCCAACGATGGATGATAGCCTACATTGACGCGCGTTCGCTGGCTGTATTCGTTGATTTCTTAGAACACGTGTTCCAACGATTGTGGCATGGAAATATATATGCGCAAGCCGAATTGTCCAGTTGGCAAGCTTTTTCTGTGAGATGAGACGCGATGTGGAGCTAGTGAGCGACAATGGTAAAGACCGAAACATTTCGCGGTAGAGATTTCATAACACTCCTCGATTACACGAAAGAGGAGGTCGAAACAATTCTTGACGTTGCCATAGACCTCAAGAAGAAGTTTGCAATAGGAGAGCCTCACAAGCTGCTTGATGCTAAGACGCTCTTCATGATATTTTACAACCAATCCTTAAGAACGCGTAATTCGTTCGAGGCTGGAATGACTCAGCTAGGTGGTCATGCACATTTTCTGGATCCGAGTAAGATCTACGCTCCCGCCTTGGAAGGCGACGAGGTAGCTTACGCAACTGAGAGAGTGTCCGACGTTGCACGAGTCCTGGCCCGAATGGGGCACGGAATAGCTATTCGCTGCTATGGGGACCCAGTTGGATGGCAATACGGCCGAGCAAATGAGATTATCAATAACTTTGCACACTGGTCACATATTCCCGTAATCAACATGGAGGATGACAAGTACCACCCATGTCAGGGACTAGCTGACGTGATGACTGTGAAGGAAAAGTTCGGGACCTTCAAGGATGTCAAATTCGTCATGAGCTGGGCGTATTCCCCCTCAGTTCACAAACCCTTGGCTGTGCCGCAGAGCGCAGTGATTGCAGCAAGCAAGATGGGTTGTGAAACCGTCCTTGCACATCCAAAGGGACTGGAGTTGGATGATGAAGTCATCAAACAGTGCAAGGTGTACGCAGAGGAGAGTAACGCGAGCTTCGAGATCATAAACGACATGGAGGAAGCGTTTGAGGGAGCACATGTCGTCTATCCGAAGGCATGGACCTGCAGGGACTTCATGCCACCGTGGAACGACAAACCTGAGCTTGAGAAGTCACAGGAATTGTTTGACAAGAACAAGCACTGGATATGCGATGATGACAAGATGAAGATTGCTGGTCCTAGAGCCTACTACATGCACTGCTTGCCTTGTGACCGCGGATTCGAGGTTTCCAACAGCGTCATTGATGGACCTCAGTCTATCGCATTCGACCAAGCCGAGAACAGACTGCATGGCCAGAAGGCAGTAATGGCCCTGACTATGCGCTAGCGACTGGCTCCTCGACTATCAGGGGCCAATGTTGAAGACAGGCAATGATTCAGCGTGGCCCCTCCGATAGACCTTAAAACAATCTGCCCTGTTTCAGAGATTGTGAACAAGATGAACAGTCTCTACGGACGCGACCTACTCTGCACGCAAGATTGGAGCATTGATGAACTCGAAAAGGCACTAGACCTGTCATTTGAATTCAAGGCTAATCGGTTTGACCATGCTCTGAACAACTGTCTTGACCGCCGGACATTTTTCATGTTTTTCTACAATCCAAGTGTTCGCACCAGACAATCGTTCGAGGCAGCAGCAACGGAGCTTGGCGGCCATGCTCAGTTCCTTGAGCCAAAGAGCATGCGACTCAAGTCCGCCAAATCTGCGGGAGAATCGATAGAGGATGCAGCCAATGTCATGAGCAGGTACGCGTGTGGGATTGGAATCAGAATCCTAGAAACCGCCCTTGAACACTACGGTCAGGGTCATGAGATGCTTCAGGAGTACGCAAAGTATGCAAGTATCCCAATAGTATCAATGGCTCACGATAGATTCCATCCGTGTCAAGGTTTGGCTGATGTAATGGGTATGAGGATGCATGCCGGCAAGAACCTGAAAGGGAAGAAGATTCTACAGGTCTGGGGCAAGGGCGCGCTTGTGCGTTCATGGTGTTCCGTGCAGGAAAGCATTCTGATTAATAGTCGATTAGGCATGGATGTTACTCTCGCACATCCTGAGGGATATGACCTTGATCCAGAAGTCATCAAGTGGTGCGAGGAGAACGCTGCAGCTTCCGGTGGTAACTTCGAGGTTGTTCACGACCTCGAAGAGGGCTATAAAGGATCGGACTTCGTCTATTCACGCAACTGGATGACATCCGGTTTCTACGGAATGATGCAGAGCAAGGGAGTCGATGCCGCCAAGAAGAAGGAGATTGAGCTTGCATCCATGCACGATGAGTGGATTACGACCAGCGACTGGATGTCCAAGACAAATGATGCATTCTTTACTCACTGCGGACCAGTCGATAGGAACGCAGAGGTAACCGATGAGGTCTGTGACAGTCCTAAGTCCATAGTTTATGATGTTGCCGAAAACCGATTGCATGTTCAAAAGGCAATCATGGCCTTGACAATGGCGAAGATATAGGTACCAATCTACCAAGCACCCTCTGTTTCATCGAATACTTTCATCAGGAATATGATGCTGACGCTCATTAGAATGAGAATGATGATAAATGCGCCAATAAACGTACTAGCGGTCAGGGGATTTCCCCATGGAGTAGTGCGGCTAAATAGGTCACTCCAGTACAATCCCCCGGTTGCCCTAGCAAACTCGGTCAGGATGAAGGGGACACTGACGAATGTTGCAATCGCGAGCGTTATGTAACCTGCGCGTTTTAGCCAGACTTGTTTCGCAGTTTTTATTTTCAATGTTTCTTCCTCTTTTCTCTCATCATTCAACGGCGCAACATCCTTGTTTTTGTTTGGGTCTGTCCCTCTTGTAATCAGATGGTCATGCACTCGGTTGTATTTGTGTATACAATAACTCTTGAACCCTTTGATAGATATATCCCGGTCCCGTGCCAATAGCTTCTCGGAAAAGAAGTAAGACACTAAGGCGGCCAGTGCCCCCCAGAAGACCGGTTCTGGGTTACCATAGAACAGGGTCATGTTATAGAGGGCTGCTCCAACTCTTAGACCCACAAGTCCCGAGAGCCAACCGGTATAGTTCTCGAAAATACTCCTTCTGGTATGGAGGTAATATGATCCTGCAATCATCGCAAACAGGACGAAAGAAACGATGTCTGCTACGATCCAGATAATCCCCCAGTAGGTTGTTAGCGCAAAACGTACAATAGGGTTGTATTCGAATTCAGCACCATGCGCTTGGAACAAGAGAATGGTGTAAACCGCGTCAATCAACCCAATGGGCGAAATTGCCAATACGAGTCCCCGCACCCACTTCTCCTGCCACCAAAGAGAGAACATCTGACGAGAACTCATCGTAGATAGCGTGGGCTTTTGTCGCTTGACACCTATTATCACGTTTCACCAAGCGCAATGCCTGCGGGTATTGTCTTTAAGTTCTATTAATTGCGCCATGTTTGACCTTTCTACCGCTGGTCTTGGAATGAAAAAAGAAAGGGGCGCAGAGAGTCAGACTCTCTGCGTTCTAATCTATGTAGACTTTGGCTTCTACCCAGTCAGATAGATGTGGTAGAAGTAAACGTCGTGCATCGGGTTGCATCGATACTGGGCGTTGTACACATTGCTGCGAACGACGAGAAGGCTAGTTGACTGATAGACCCAGATGTATCCAGCATGCTCAATGATTGCATCCTGAACTAGGCCGTAGAGTCGCTCTCGCTCAGCGATATCCTGTTCAACTGCGGCATCGTCAATCCAACCGTCGACTTCCGCTGAATTCCAGCCCGCTGACTCACCCAATCGTGCCCAATACCCGTATGTACCGGTACTCTTCACGTAGGGGGAAGCGTAGTTGTCCGGATCAGCGTAATCTGGAGCCCAGCCAATCATCCAACAACCAACTGTTCCATCAATGGCCGCACCGATGTAGTTTGACCATTCCATTCCCACAACGTCAATTGTGAGGTCTGTAGTGGGTTGAATTGCACCGTCCAACTCAAGCATGGCCATAATGCCATCCTTCATGAGCAACTGACACTTGCGGCGAACCTCGTTACCAGTGTTGTAGTACAACACAAGATGATACGAGTTATTGGTCAGAATAGCTTGAAGGCCGTCATCGTTCATCGCTGCATTCCAGGAATCCTTTGCCTTTTCCAGGTCATATGGATACTGATATGCAGTGTAGTTGTGGGCAAACATTCCAATCGGGATTGGTCCCTGTCCTTGGACACCAAAGCCGTTGATAACAGTATCAATAGCAGTCTGGTAATCGAATGCGAAGCTGAAGCTTTGCCTGACGTTCTTGAGTCGGTATGGGTTCTCAATAACCTTACCTAGCGTAGTTTCGTTTATGGTGTCGGACATCGTGAAGTGGATGTCTGCTATGCTGAAGGTCGGGTATTTCGCCCATATCTTGATGCTGGGGAGAAGACTCTGAACAGTCCCAGTGTTGGCCGCAAAATCGGGGGCCGACACGTTGTTGTAGAGCTCGAAAGCATGAGTCGCTGGCAAGTAGCTGCCCTGCGAATCTCCAGTCTGGATGTTCTCGAGTCTGCTGGTGACTTCCTCGTTTGTCTTAATGATGACCGTGTCAACCGAACCCGCGTATGGGAACATTGTCTTGGCATCATCTGCACGCCAGTAGTCTTCAAACTTCTCCATGACGACTCTCTCGTCTATCACCCATTCTGTCATCTCGTACGGTCCAGTGCCGCAAGTGTTCTCATCAATGTAGGTAGTGTGAGAACCAACGACAATGCCACCGTGGGCTTCCACCCAAGTTGGGCTGATCATGGCACCAACTTCATAGGTGATTGCAGCCAGGAAAGGTGTGTAGGCGTAGGCTAGCTTGATTATGATTACGAATTCACTAACCACAGTCAAAGCGCCGGTGCCTGCTTCGTTTTCGGCTACCCAGGCAGTGTAGTTGCCTAGGTGATCCGCAGCGGTACCTCCGAAGACCGCATCTTCAATAGCTGCGCCACCGTAGATCGGCTCGGCAACCATCCATACAGGACCACTCGGGTCGAATGTTCCCAACATTCTCTCGAAGTTGTACCTGACACACGAAGCGTTGAATGGTGTTCCATCATGGAATGTGACTCCTTCACGCAGAGTGAAGGTGTATTCCAACCCATCGGCTGAGATGCTCAAGTCTGACGCC
>DAOWNS010000058.1 GCA_030642465.1 Candidatus Thorarchaeota archaeon
ATGAGGGCTTCCAACCTTGGGAATGTAAATGTAGCCGGCTCAAGAAGCCTAGTACGGCCGAACTTGAAGTCGCCTGTGTATGCCATATTGTACCGGCCATCCCCTATGTGCAGATGGATAATGGCTGAGCCGAGGATATGCCCTGCATTGTGAAGTGTCAAACGAACATCTGGAGCGATATCAGTTACTTCTCCATAGTTCAGTGGAATTGTGTGCAGGATGGCTTCCTTCACATCTCTATCACGATACGGTCTGAGCTTCCCCTCTCGTTCAGCCACATCGAGATAGTCTAGCTGAAGGAGCGTGGAAAGATTGAGTGTCGGGGCAGTCATGTAAACTGGTCCGCGATATCCATACTTGAACAAGAACGGAACCATACCACAGTGGTCTAGGTGAGCATGTGTGATGACCACCGCATCTAGTTTGTCAATACTGAACTCCGGCATATCCAAACGAGGAAATGCTCTGGTCGGAGTGCCGACGTTCACGCCACATTCAATCAGGATACTACTCTCAGAGGTCTGAAGAAGCATGCACTGTCTTCCAACCTCGCGAAATCCTCCCATTGCAGTTAGTCTAATCCATCCGTTATCCACCAGACTCCGTCGGTGTATCCTTCTCCCAATCTCCCGGAATGACTTGTTTCTGCTTGCTGCCTCCGATTGAATGATGTAGCGAATCTGCTTAATCAGCTTGCTTTCAATAGGTGGAGTTCTCATTACGGCTGGTCGCCAAAAAGTATTCCTCGTAATCTCTCTGAGCGTTGATCCACTTCTGCCAATCACGAGGCCCGGTTTCTGGGCTTCGATTATGACTTCGCCCCTTGAATCGTCAAAATCAATTGAGGTTATCTCTGCATCCGCAGGCACCAGCTCACGCACTGCCTTCTCTGCCTCTTCATGAGTAATTCTCACCTCTGGGGCCGACCTGACCACGATGCGTTTTCTCATCTTGCGCGCTAGTGACTTGATCATATCCCCATCATCAAGAAGTATCTTTGGCGCTTTCGAGTATATCGCAATCTCCGGACCTTCATACTCAACAGCGCTTATCGCGGCCGATTTTGGAAGCGCGTCCTTGATTGCCTCGCGAATGTCAACGTACTCATTATTGTGGGAACCCATCTAGAATCACTTCGTAGTCTAAGGCGTATTACGTAGCCTCTGGTTTCATCTATGACCCACGCCCGATTGGGCCGAAGCGGTTTCGAATAGGGCTGACAAAAAGCGATGTCTGCTACTATTGTTTCCAGATCTTCGTGATGACGTCTTTGTCTACTTCTTTGTAGCCGTCCTTATCGATGACACTTACAAGAATCGAGTTTCCCGTTGCAGCATCCCTTTCGATTGCTGCGGCGATTGCTCGCACTGCAAGCTCTATGGCTTTCTTCTTGGCGAGATTATCCTTGTATTCTGCTTCCAAGACCCCAAGAGCTATCGGGGATCCCGACCCTGTTGATGTGTACTTATCGGGCAGGACGGACCCAATGAAGTCTGTGTAGAAGACCTGTGGGCCATCGTCATCAAATCCTCCTACTAGGCATTGGAGCATATATGCTCCTCGAGCTGAAAACATTATATTGCTCAAGAGACGTGTTAGTGCCCTAACACGCATGGGTCGTCCTCTCTGAATCTCAAAGAGCTTTGCTTCTGCTTTCAGAAGTTCCATAATCGCTTGAGCATCAGCAACTGAACCTGCAATTGTCGCACCAATGCTGTCACTGATTTTGTAAATCTTCTTGGCTGTCTTATTTGCGACAAGGTAACCCATGGTCGCTCTCTGGTCGCTTGCCAGGATGACACAGTCTTTGGCTATCAAGCCGACAGTTGTTGTTCCTGTCTTGATTACCTCTGCGGGTGGCTGCATTTGATGTTCCATATCGAGTAACTCCGTATCAATGAAATAAGGCCTAGGAGAACTAGTGACAAAAAGCTGGTCCTGAGATTCGTATTAAAACGTTTCTTAGTGGTCGCTCTTGTGATTCATTGGCGTCAAAATCATCGTGATGCTAGTTTTCGGCTTCCTTTGGAGGCTCTGGTCGGTCATAGATGACGACAAACTTGACTTTCTTGGCCTTCTCAATCACCTTGAGTGCATCAGAAGCCACGCCAATCTCCGCATATTGAATCCCTTCAATATAGCGGCTCGCTTGTGGGAACTCGATAGTGATAGTCTTTCCCTTAATGGACACACCAAATTGGTCTACTGGTACGGCGGGAATTCTTCTTTTAATGACTGCCAAGACCTTCTCTTCGGGGACAGTAACGAGCTCTTTGACAGTAACATCAAAAACCAGGGTCTTTCCAGCCAGCGGGCTGTTGAAGTCAACTCTGACACGGCGTCCAAGCACTTGGGTAATCACACCGCGCTCGTGACCTATCTTTACCTCTTCCCCCTTTATGGGCCGCACTCCGTGTTTCGCCAATTTGGTTTTAGCGAATAATTTAATCTTGCTTGAATCCCTAGGTCCTGATCCCTTCTCGGGTGGCACGTCAATAGTTTTGGATTCCCCCACCTTCATTCCGATTAGCTCTTCTTCGACAGCAGCGAGAAGCCAGTTCCACCCAATTCCGACGAGCATTGGTTCATACCGCTCATCCTCTTTGTACAGGCCCTCTTTCCGCGCGACATCCTCCATGGTGCAATCGAATACTTTTCCATCTCTCTTGGTCTTGATGATGTAATCAACATACAGGAGACTGCCTTTGCCAACAACATTCTCAGCGACCGTCTTTTTGGCCACACTCTTCTTACTTGCTGCTTTCTTCGTGGGCTTCTCTTTTTTCTCGGTTGTTTTCATCTTGGCCTTTTCGCTGGACATTGTCGATAACCTCATGCGCTTCTATATGCATTTTACCGCCCGGTCTAGTGATGGAATAAAACGGTTTCCTTGTGGTATCATTGCTGAATACCCTTCAGTACTTGTATCTTTTCAAAGAATACGGATAAACTTCCCACGATTTCAACATGAAGACCACAATTCACCATTGCATTCTTCAAATCTTTGATGTTCGCAAGAGATGAACTGACGACGAAGACAGAACCCCCTCTCTGAAGATGTCTGACGGCCTGTTGAATGAATCGTTCGGCCATTTCAGTGCCCCTAACACCACCCACGAATGCATGATCCATTTGAGTTGTAGTGTCATCATAAGGAAGATATGGCGGGTTGAAGGCGATTACTGAGAACAACGCGGATGGAGGAATAGAACCGAGCAGGTCTGACTGCATGACACTACATCGATGCTCAAGCCCGTTTCGTTTGAGGTTCCTTAGCGTATTCCGAGCAGCCTTCAGGGATATATCGGTCGCCACAACCCTTCTTGCGATTCCGGCGGCGCTTAGTGTCAGAAGCCCAGCACCACAGCCCACGTCCAGAAAAACGTCATCGTGGTCAAGATCAAAAGCATCCATCAATAGAAATGAATCCTCAGCTGGAGCATACACTCCTGAATCGACCCTAAAATCAAGGTCTTCTATTCTCACATACTTTTGCCCCTTGGGGACGGTACTAATTCGTCCTCTATCATCTCCACGAGGCAGTCTGCAAGCGTAATCAGGGTGTCCGGAGCTAAGCTCCTCAGTCGTTCGATGCCGGTCACAGAAGCTCCCGCTCTATCTAAGAGCGTGTTAGCTAGGGCTCTATCCAGCTTCATGTTTCGGAACCAGATTCGAAGTGCCTTCCCAAGCTGTTTGTTTGGGTAGGAATAAATGCCGTGGATAAGCCAGAAGAAAATTTCAGGGTTTCTCGCAAATGGTCCCGCTAGTCTGGGTGTCAAGCAAACAACACTCGAATCGACCTTTGGAACGGGATAGAATTGACTCGCTGGCACACTCATGATATGTGCTACATCAACATGATATCTGACACCGATTGTCAAACGTGCGTAGTTGGCCGATCCCGGTTCCGCAAGGAGTCTTTCTGCAAATTCCTTCTGATACATCAGAGTCGCGCTTTCGAATTTCACTTGTTCAAGAAGTCGGAAGGTAATGTCAGAAGAGATGCTGTAGGGCAGATTGCAGATCACTTTGTCAACTTCAGGGAAGTCTATCTCCAATGCGTCGCCCTCTATGATCTCAACATTGTCCAGTTCACTCAAAATCTCTCTGAGAGCTCTGACTAATCCCACGTCCTTCTCGATAACGTATACGGTCTTGGCCCACTGAGCAATCCATTGAGTGAGAATACCAAGCCCTCCGCCAATTTCCAAGACCGATTCGTCCTTGGTCAGATTCGCAGACGATACAATATCCCTGGCAATCTTTTGACTTGTGAGAAAGTTTTGACCTGTCTTCTTGCTAGGTCGTACTGAGTACTTCCGAAGTAGGGATTTGACCTCTTCTTGAAACAGAAATCTCACCCTGGCCCTTGTCTTCTCTCATCACCGTTTCGCTTAGAGGGACGAACAAATAACCACCGCTTAACGTCCTCTTTCAGCTCATTAATGATTCTCGCAGTAATGATTTTCTTTGGATTCTGCAGCTTGGTCCGAGCTGCGATATCTTCGAAGTTCTTGAATGGCGCCTTCTTTCTCTCATCAAGAAGCGCCCACATCAGCGTCTTCCCCACACCAGGAAGGGATTGGAGCGAATGCATTCTAGTTGTGATTGGTTTCGCTTCATTGAAGAATTGCACGAATTTGTATTCATGTTTTGTCACAATTAATTCAACGACAAATGGCAGCTCTGCCGCGCTTTCAGGAATCAAGTCTTCGTAGAAGACTCTCCGTTTCACATGATCGATATTTGTCTGGGCGTCCTTCTGAATTGATACGCGGTCTTGAGGGTTGAGCCTAACACCGCTTCGAGGTACAAGTTCAAGAAGGGTGAAGTGCGACTCGCCCACTGCTTGTACTACGGGGTCTCCTCGTGGTCGTGAATCTCTCAAGTATACCTTCGGCTGACTAACTGCAAGGACATATGCGTGACTCTCGTACATCCTGCCTTGAGATGATTCCATACTCTTACACTCCTGACACTATCAAGCAGCATTACACATGCAAATGACGGTTAATGGATAAAAATGCAGTGCTCCTACTTTACACCAGTTCTAGTCGCTGTCAGATGGTCGCAATTTAAGATCTTGACTTTAGAACAAGGTCTACTATCTCTATTAGCTGTTCATCGGTCAGGTCAGTGGATCGCGCATCAAGGATAGTCTTCAGCTCCTCCTTGGTTGTTGGAGCTATGTTTGCCACTTGAACGGCCTTCATCCGCTTAACGGAATACTTCTTGATGAGGCGTTCCACGAGCTTCCTTGATACAGCTGGTGCCATCCTAGAGAATGATGAAGCATGCTCCAGAGTGATTGTCTGCTGAAATGATAGCTCCCCTTCCTTGGCTCGTTTAGCTAGGACCTTTTTCACTTGCGGGAGGGTTATTTCCTCCTCAGCTATGACTTCTTTTGGCATGTGGTGTCACTCAGCCTTTGCTAACTTGAAGGTGCTCGGGTCTTATCATCAATGTCTTCATGGCTTTACCAAGGCTAACATCAACGACAACTGCCCTTCCACGCATTTCTTTGACAACACCCGTTCTCCCTTGATACCTTCGATGGGGCATACCTTTGTGAAAACTCGGGTTTATCACTATGTCGACTCTCTGCCCTTTCTCAAAGGTGACAAGTACTCTATTCGGGGGGGCAAGACCACGTGTCCGAACCCTCTTGCTCATCAAAGATCTTGTGCGGGCGCGGAAACCATGACTCTTCTTGACCATAGGGCATCAACATGTTATTCGTTAGTACCTCGATACGTGAGAGAAATATTCCCCAACCTAGACGAGGCCGAGCCTCTCCTCTTGGGTCGCCACTTAAGGATTATGGTCTGTTTCCAGGTTGTAAATAGCCGTAACGATTAGTTCAGTGCAAAGGCATGCAGAACCCACCTTGTCGGCAATCGATGGTACAGTTCTCCCTTCGTCTCCTGATATCAGTTCCTTGATGTAAGTGCCACCTTGAACCTTGAAGCAACCCTCTAGCTCAAGGCGTCCCTTCTTCTTCAGTCGCACCTCATAGATATGCTTCGTTCTTGTCAGGTCACTTCTTCTGTGTGCTACTCGCGTTGGAGTCCTCTGAGCAAGGTCAATACCTGTAAGTTCTCTTTCCGCTCTTTTTACTTCATCATCAGTTAATTCTCGGTCAGTCTTGATGATGGCTGAATACTCCTTGATATTCTCAGAAGATTCACTCTTGAGTTGCTGCAGATGTTGTCTGTTGGTGAATCGTAAGCCTTCAACTTCTACCTTCTTGCGTGATTTCTTTCTGATTCCTTTCTCCAGCTTGGCGAGATTCAGCGTTCTTACGCGAGGCTCGCTAATTTCCACGACAAACGGGCGTCCAGACCCAAGCATCAGAGCATCTACATCTTCGCGTCCTGCACCATGAAATTTGAAACGCGTGCCCTTGGCGGCTTCTTGGATTGGCAAACTGACGTACTCTGAAATGGAGTCCGGATATCTTCTCCCGGTGTTGTGACAAGCATCACATCCCTTACCATTGCACTCTGAACAATCCCATCGGCTTTGGGGGACTCCCACCACCATCTTTCGGTACCTGCCGTAGATAAACAGCGGGTTAATCTGCAACCTTACTAGATCGTTCTGCATATCATAGACTACGACTAGTTCCGGTCTGTCAAAGTCAACGGTCTTGTCGAATGCCGCGACAAGCTGTTTCCCGAACTCCCTATTGAAGTTAGATCTCAGAGTTTCTCCGTAGATGAGATTATGTTGTCCCTTCAACTCATCTTCTCTTTCTGCGAGAGTCGGACGCGGTATGGACCCCGCGAGGAAGGTGTGGAATTCGAGGTCTTTTGTATTCTTCACTGCTCGTTGAACGATTTCCGGTATTTTATCAAATGCACATTCGCTGTCCACTGCGCAGAGGTAGCAGACCTTGCCCTCCTCATAATCCAGTTCTTCCTTCTCAGCAAGAGTTTGCGCGGGAGCGAACAACCCGTTGCCAGCGAGAGCCGCGAGTAGTTTCCTGCCTTCGTCTTTCGCACCGGATTTGATTGTTTCATCAGCCTTCATTGAGAGTATGAGCTTGATTGAGTATCCTCTCTGGTCGTTTGATGTACCAGTGCTCAACCAGGCGAACTGCCGACCCAGACATCTGTCACATAGAGGATATTCCTCGAGCAAGGATGCCGCGGTGTCTAGTATCCCTGGATTCTCTCTATGCGCCATGTAGTGGGGCCTCGTCGTCAAACGGCATGCGCTTTGCACATAAAGATGTGCTATTCACTAGATGAGTGGATCTATGTATTTCAACGCTTTCAGACCCAAGACAAACGTTCTGGGATTCCGCATAAGCCGAGCGATCACTTTGCGCTGCATATCCATGTCGCCCTCCTTCTTCACAATTTCCACAAGACCCATGGAATTTGCGTCCTCTATTATGGAGTTCAATCCCTTGTCTGAGAGAACTGACAATGCTCTTTGAGCAACGTACATCGTCCGGAGGTCCTTCAGGGTTCTGGATCGCCAACCCCTTTCGTAGTGACTCATTGATTTGTGTGAGAAATCCCCCTCTGCAAGTGCCTTGGTGACGGTCTTCCCTGCGATTTGGGCTGCAATTCCTCCCATAACAACACCGCCGCCCGTTGTTGCCTTGACCATACCCGCAGCATCGCCCACCACAAGAATCCCTTGTGCAAAGCTCCTTTTTACCGGCAACCCTACGAGCACGATTCCTCCGAATCCTCTCTCTAGCGTGGCACCCTTCAGTCGCTCTCGTAGGACTGGATGGTGATTGATAGCGGCTTTGAGTCGAGGCTTTGCACTACCCTTGGCCGCAAGACCAACTCTTGCTCTACCCTCGCCCATAGGTATCAACCAAGCGAAGAACCCAGGCGCAATCTGGCGTCCATAGTACATCTCCACAATGTCATCGTCGATATCTACACCTTTCACTTCATACTGATACGCGGGAAGCTTGTTTCGTCTAGATACTACTGGTAAGTTCAATGCCTTGGATATTTGACACCGCGAGCCCTCTGCATTGATAATAACCTGAGCACTGCGCTCTGAGGACATTCCATTTTCTCTAATGCGCAATATCTTGGTGTGGCTTTCACTCGTTCGTATTCCAAGAACCTTCGTTTGAGTATTGATGTCCGCCCCGTTGTCTCCAGCCCTATCGGCCAACCACGAATCGAATCGCGCCCGATTGATTACTAGCGCTTCGCGACGACCGCGTTCAATCAGTAGCGATTGTCCTGCTGGAGAAAATATCTTGGCACCCGAAATCCGATTCTGAATAACATCGGATGGCGGGTTAAGCCCTAGCAATTTCAATCCGGATGCGCTCAGCAAGCCTGCACAATGATCAGGCTTCCCTATCTCGGGATGCTCTTCAAACACTTGAACCTGATGACCACTTTGAGCGATTTCGGCTGCAGCCAGCAGTCCCGCAGGTCCTGCTCCGATGACAATCGCTTCGGGGTCCAGAATAACCACACTCGACTCATTCCTGATGGCAACCCTTTATTATCTCTCGCCTAGGTTGGAGCCGAAGAGCTGACTGGACGGTCAAAATGATGACTAAACGTGAATTCAGATACAAGCAAGTTATCGCAGTCAGAACCGACTTGGGCATGAGTCGTGGCAAGATATCTGTTCAGGTGGCTCACGGTGCTGTGACTGCTGCTGAGCGAACAAGGGTCAGAGTGCCCGAGATCTGGAAACGCTGGCTCAATGAAGGTCAGAAGAAGGTAGCCGTTAAAGTTGGATCAGAAGAAGAGCTGCTAAAACTTGAGATTGTTGCAGCATCCAAGAATCTTCCCACCGCTCTCATCAGAGATGCGGGAATGACTGAACTTCCTCCCGGCACAGTCACAGTCTTAGGTATCGGTCCCGCG
>DAOWNS010000358.1 GCA_030642465.1 Candidatus Thorarchaeota archaeon
ACGACATCAGTGGAGAAGTTTGAGATTAGGGCAGATAACGTGCAAGCAGTGGCTCACGAGGCAGCAATCAAAGCTTTCGATGCCTTGAAGCGCCCCGTAGTTTTAGACGACACCGGACTCTTTGTCGATGCCCTCAATGGCTTTCCAGGCACCTATTCGGGCTATGTATTAAAGGCAATCGGGAACACAGGAATTCTTCGATTGATGAATAACATCGATGAGAGAACTGCCAAATTCGTCACTGCAGTGGGTTATACTGATGGTGATGCCATTCAAACTTATGTTGGTGTCATGCATGGAGATATCGCACGGACCCCCGCAGGTGAGGAAGGTTTCGGCTACGACCCAATATTTGTACCACAGGGCGAAACCCGGACTTATGCACAACTGAGTCTATCGGAAAAAGTGAACATCTCGCATCGCACGAAGGCTTTCCGCAAGTTCCTCAACTGGTATACGAAAAGCCTTTGACAAGTCTTAAGTCCAGTAGTAGTACGTCCATCCGCCTAGGTGGCATCCATGTCAGCAAGCGAAGCAACAATTAAGGCCCTAAAAGAGCTAGGACTTACAGAGTATGAAACTGCTGCCTATCTTGCACTTGTTGAAGGCGGCCAGATATCCGCATCTGATGTCAGCTCCCGGTCAAAGGTGCCATATTCACGAATCTATGATGTTCTCGGTCGGCTGGAAGAAAAAGCATTCATTCAGGTTCAGAGAGGTAGGCCTACAATATACATTGCCAAAGCGCCAACTGAAGTTGCCCGACTGGTAAGAATGGCATGGGAGGACAAGATCGAAAACGCTAGTAGCATAGTCGTGAATGAGCTTCAGCCTCGATTCGAACGCGAGGTGCAAGCATCTTCCAGAGATGTTTGGCTCATGCATGGGCGGGCCGCGATTCTAGCAAAGGCACTTGAGATGCTCGAATCAGCACGAGATGAAGTAAAACTCTCCGTTCCCAGCCTAGACATGGGTATGGAAGACATCACTGCAATCGTCGAACGCGTGCTGCAGGTCAAGGCGTCCAGTGTTCAGGTCTTGACCTCACTCGGGGCAGAGTCCCTTAAGCCACCAATACTTAGTCAGGTTGAGATTAGAACCAGGGACCGAGTGTTTGGTGCTGGCCTTATAGTGGACGAACAACAAACGCTCATCATGCTTTCAGGAAGCGAAGGAAATGAGTCATTCTTGGGTATCTACTCGTCGCACGTAGTGTTCGCCGCAATGGCGCAGGCATACTTTGATTCTCTCTGGTCCGAGGCAAATCCAGTCTAACGGACCTTAAAACAGGTAATACTAACCTACAATGGGAGATTGCCCTTTGCACATCAAACAAGAAGGTACCGTCATGCCGGTGGAAGACACAGACTTCCGTAGCAAACTGACTTCTTCTGCAGAAGCTGTCCTACGTGTTCTACAATCGTTCGAGGAACGCAAAGATGCAAAGATATTCGATGATTCTGATCCTGATGCATCGAATCTGAGGAAAATGGTGCGAACATTTCGCGGGAGTCTGTACTCTGAAATAATCCGTCACCTTGCTGAGGTTGTCACTCTGGGCGGCGTCAGCGTTGTTACACAGAAGGATGTCATTAGCCTGACAGAAGAGATTTGGAGCTCGAATATTTCAAGGTGTAGTCCCACCGAGCTCAAAGTACTCAAGGGCGTTTTGGAGGACTCAAGCCTGAGCTTGCGTTCTCTATCTTCAGTAGTGGGGCTCAGTTATGCCCAAACGCGTAGAGCCGCACAACGACTTCGTGCTTCCGGGGTGCTGCACATCAAGGGCTCACTGAACAAGATACAAGACCCTCGATCTTCCCAGTTAAGCAAAACACTTAATTTTTCAGCCCCAACAACAAGGGCTGTTTTTGTCTGGCCTGTTTTTATAAATTGTTCAACGGTCGC
>DAOWNS010000172.1 GCA_030642465.1 Candidatus Thorarchaeota archaeon
GTTGACTACCCCCTCTCAGCTGAGAGAATTCCGGAAACAATGAAAAAACTCGGACATGAAGTCCTGTCATATGATAAGACTGGTGATTCCGAATGGGTAATCATAGTTAAAATCAAGTAAGGAGTTTGTAAAGAAAAATGCAAATCGATATTATGACAGCGTTGATTCCTGGTCTGATTGTAGGTATACTATTCGGGCTCGCTCTTCAACGAGGTCGTTTCTGTATGTATTCAGCCTTTCGAGATCCCCTCATGCTGAAGGAGTACAAGCTACTCTGGGCAGTATTCTTGGCGATTCTCATTGAGATGGTTGGATTTGCAATCATGCACTATTTCGGAATCATTGTCCTGAATCCAAAACCACTCGTTTGGGGTGCTCAGATTCTGGGAGGGTTCATCTTCGGCATAGGCATGGGATTCGCCGGCGGATGTGCCAGCGGGACTACCTATCGAGTCGGTGAAGGTATGATGGGTTCCCTTGTGGCCCTTTTGGGACTTACATTTGGAGCCTACTTGGCGAAGTTTGGAGTCTTGGCAGCATGGGTTGCTCAGCTGCAAACTGACACTAGAATCAACTTCCCTGATGACTCTGCACTTACCCTAGGTGGCGAGTACAACTGGATGCTCATGCTCGGAATCGGAATCGTTGGCCTTGCTCTTATGTTCTGGAAGCTAGTTCTTCCAGCGATGAAGACTGAAACGATAGGCATCAGTGAAATCTTCAAGAAGGGATGGCCATGGTGGATGACTGGCATAGTCATTGGTTTCATCGGAATAATTGCGTTTGTTTCATCAGCTGCTGCTGGGAGAAACTATCCTTTGGGAATCACAGCTGGTTGGCTTGGAATCCTGAACTTCATCATAGGTGGCACAACAACCATAGGTTGGCTCTCCTGGATGGTTATTGGAATCGTGATTGGAGCTTTCATCTTTTCATTCTACGCAGGTGAGTGGAAGATAAGGATACCAAAGGACCCCAAGAAGATCGTGCTGCAATTCATCGGTGGTTTGATGATGGGAACTGGCGCGGTCATGGCAATGGGATGCAACATAGGTAACATCCTGAGCGGTTGGCCTCAGCTTTCAGTAGGAAGCATAGTTACTGGTGTATTCATCATCCTCGGTGCATGGGTCATAACCTACATCCTATTCATGAGAGACGAAGAATGAGCGAAGCGAAGAGTTTGGGCCTTCTTTTTTTCCAAGGCCCATATCAATCCGAAGCCTCAGAAACGGTGTGCAAGATAGCCACTGCCGCTCTGGACAAAGGCTATCGTGTTCAGATCTTCTGCTATATGGATGCAGCAAATGCAGTACTTGAGAACCAGAAGGAAGTACCTGGCATATACAATATTGGCAACGCCATGTGCGAGTTGGTTGAGAAAGGAGCTCTTGTCCGAGTTTGTAATCTCTGCCTTATAGTCCGAGGAACTTCAAAGAACTTGATGAAGAGAAAATCGGAATGTGGAGGTAGGATCAAGAGGGCAGGAACGCCTGATCTTGCCGAAATCATCGCACAGTCGGATCGTGTCCTCATTGTGAGGTAGTAGAGAGGTGTGTTTGAAATGGAAGATTACGAAAAACAAGTCGTGATATGCTTGATCCAACCCCCTATCGGAACACTCTTCCCAGTAGAGGGCCTTCGGATGACGGTCGCGCTTAGCGGGGACATGGAACCCGTAACAGTAGCGATGGACGATGGTGTCTACGCGTTTCTGAAAGGTTGCGATAGAACGATGTATCAGGAGCACATCAACTTCATCAAGGAAATCGAACTAGAAATCCTTGTGGACAAAAGGGCTCTGGATGAACGTGGTCTGACAGTCGACGACCTGATTGAAGGTGTCGAGGTCAAGGAGCACGAAGAAATCCATAAGCTCCTCTCGAGCGTGGATGTGGTGATTCCTTTCTAGGAGTGGATATGATGTCTAAGATACTGTACTTCATAACACTGGAGGATGACAAGGGGATAAGGCTGGCCCTCGAAGACAAAGAAAACGAGGTGTCCATTCTACTTCTCCAGAATGCTGTGTATTTTGCACAGAAGCACCGCGGAGAATTAATTGGATCTGCGCTTGCGCAGAAACATAAGATACTCGCGGTGAAGGAAGATGTTGTCCTTCGCGGAATTCAAGACATGCTCCACGATGGCGTTGTCCTTGTGGGACACTCAGATGTGGCTGATATCGCGTTTGAACACAAAACCATAATCAACATGTGAGGGGCTTTCGGTCCCTCACTTGGTCTTTTTTTACATGAACACCCAAACACTAGATTCCGCTATAGTGGACACAAAAGCATAGAATGACCATGGCTTCTGGTCACTTCTGCCCACCAACACTATATTCTGTGACCAGCCATATTACTACTTGGTGAACAAACCAATGAATAACGATGAAAATGATAACGATCAAAGAAGAAAGAAGTCAAGTGACGCGAATGAACTACGGGAAGTAGCTGCGGCCCTGCCTGAAATCTTCGACGCAATTAACAAGTCTGTTCCTCAGATGATAACGGGTTTGATTGCGGCTGTGTACAGTCCCGAGGCCGCAGGCAATATGGCCGCAGGAATTGGGAAGTTTTACTCTGGCCTGATAGCTGAGGGAATTCCTGAAGATGTCGCTCTCGACATGACGAAAAAGTTTGTGGGGGCGCTAGACTTCACTAAGATGATGAGCATGATCTCTGATGAATCCAAACCATCTACAAGAATCAAGATACGTCATTCAGACGACGAGGATGAGGAGTCCGACTAGAACCCATGAATGCTCGAGCGATTGCATCCATCACATGGACAGCGATCACTGGTGGCACCAAGACCGCTGTTAGGATGCTAATGTCAGTCAGAAGAGCTAAGGGGCAGGTCAAGAAGGGCTCCAAGAAATTCTACAGGACTCTTGTTGATTCAGGAATCCCGAAAGACGAAGCGTATCAAATATCCGAGGCTTTTGCTTCTCCAGCCATGGAGTTGCTCAGTATACGAAACATGGTCAATATGGCAAGAGAGATGGGTGAATGACCCCGCTCCCACCATCGCATCCTAGTCTACATGAACTACCAAAACAGCACAGTTGATTCTTCGAATTACTCGCTCGGTAGAGCTTCCAAGACCAGGCTTCCTACTGCGGCTCAAGCCTTTGGAACCCATGACGATTATATCAACATCAATGGATGCTGCAAGTGCCGTAATTCTGTCAGAAGGGAGTCCCTGTTCAAGCACAGTTTCGACTTCAAGCTCGTAGCCGAGGGCAGCTGACTTGTATCTCTGCAGAAGTTTTTCTCCGTTTTCCTCGTAATGCCTGAGAATATCCTCAGGGTCCTTATCGGACATCCGTGCTACCTGCTGCACAACGCCTGTGTTGATTACATGAACAATATAGAGTTTGGACTTGGTCAATTCAGCAATTTCGTATGCAACTACTGCTGCTCGATCCGAACCCTCACTGCCATCAATTGGCAACATGATTCTTTTGGTCCTGCTCAGCAATCTTCCGGGCTCGTGGTACAGGGCGTCCGCCATAATATCAGCCGTAATCGAAGTTATCTCTAAATAAGGTTGCTGTCTAAAGGACGTGGGGAGTGATAATCTAGGCTTACTTCACAACAAACACAGGGCAGCTGGCCCCTAGGACCACTCTCTCAGTGGAGCTCCCCATTCCTGAATGCATGACAGCGGTTCCACCATGGGAACCCAAGACTACCAAATCTACTTTGGTCTCATCCGCGAGAGCAATTAGCATATCAGACGCGAGCCCCCTATCGAGTATTGTTTCAACTTGGATATTGAAATCTCTGGACGCTTCTTCGTAGCCCTGCAGTATTTTCTTGCCGTTGACTTCATACTTCTGAAGCAGTTCCTCTTCACTTACGTCCGACATCACAGAGATGTGCTTGATGTTGGGCAGCGGAACGATATACACAATGAGAACCTTAGATTTGGTCAGCTCGGCTATCTCAAAGGCAACGGTGACAGCTCGTGCGGCACCTTTGCTCCCGTCAACTCCAACCATGATTTTCCTGATCTTGCAGAATATGCGGCCGGGCGCACAATAGATACCATCGTCCAAAATTGGATTCACCTACTGGTTGCCTTGAAACAATTATCTGAAATAGATTGTCATTCAGCCGGCCGCTGATGCGAGGCAAGACCCAATTTGGGATTCATATCAATCAGACCTCATTCTATTAGCTGACATGCTTTGTAATCATAGCTTTTCCCCTAAGTCCAACGGAAAAATGTCTTGGATGCCTCTGAACGTGATACAGACATTCAATACAGAATCATTTAAGAATGGAGAAGGTCACTTTCGCAATACAGACCCGTATAGGACGTGAATGAATCTTTGGTTATTGACAGAGAGGGTGCGACCTCGGCAATCATTTTGCATTTTACAGAGGGGAAGCCTGTAGAGTTTCCGGCTGAGTTTGTTACTGACATCGGGGAAAAAGCAGCACTTACTGTGTTGCACCATA
>DAOWNS010000142.1 GCA_030642465.1 Candidatus Thorarchaeota archaeon
GGTGCGCCCGTAAGTTCACAACTGAGACTGACTGGTGAGAACGCGAAAGGCGTTCATCATGCACTCGATTTCCTTTATCGCGTTAATAGCGGTGAGAAGGTTCAGCTTGGAAAACATGTCGCCATAATAGGAGGCGGCAACTCTGCAGTTGACTCGGCAAGGGTCGCCTTGCGCCTTGGAGCGGACAAAGTGACAATGGTCTATCGAAGGTCAAGGACAGAGATGCCGGCCATCCAGAGCGAGATTGATGACGCAGTGAAGGAGGGCGTGAAACTCAAATTACTTACTAATCCTGTTGAGGTCTTAGTATCCAATGGTGCTGTGTCCGGCTTGAAGTGCATCAAGATGAAGCTGGGCGAACCTGACGATTCAGGAAGACGGCGCCCCATTCCGATCCCCGGCTCAGAGTTTGATGTTGAGGTTGACGACATGATTGTCGCCATTGGCCAGAAGGTGGGACCTGACGGAATACACTCAGGACTCGAATTGACAAATTGGGGTACTGTAGATGTGGATCCTCTCACAATGCAGACAAGCATGGATAACGTGTTTGCGGGTGGGGATCTTGTAACTGGTCCAGCTCTTGCCGTGCAGGCAGTTGGTGCGGGAAATGAGGCGGCGGAATCGATTCATAGATTCCTTCGTGGTCTTGACCTTCGTGAAGGGAGGCCATTTGTCTTGCCTCAAGCTCCTCCACCAGATATCGCTCCCGATGCACTTCCTGGTGGTTCTCGAGCCAAGATGAAGAAATTGCCAGCAAAGGTGAGAGCCACTAATTTCGATGAGGTGGAGCTCGGTTTCACTGAGAAAGCTGCAGTCAAAGAATCTGAACGTTGTCTTGGTTGCGCGATCTGTTGCGAGTGCAAGCTATGCGTCGAGGCTTGTCAGAAGGATGCCATCGACCATTACATGAAGGAAGAGGTGTTTGAACTAACTGTAGGTGCGATAGTTGCCGCCACAGGATTCCAAGAGATAAGTATGGAAGAGCTGCCAGAATATGGTGGCGGGAAATTCC
Organism: Candidatus Thorarchaeota archaeon; assembly: GCA_030642465.1. Lineage (GTDB taxonomy): Archaea > Asgardarchaeota > Thorarchaeia > Thorarchaeales > Thorarchaeaceae > WTCK01. Next base: position 1,016 of record DAOWNS010000142.1, read on the forward strand.
AAAGGGTCATCACCGCTGGTCAGTACGGTCGGTTGTTGAGTCTTGTTGGTCCGACTGCTGGGAAGATAAAGATTCCTCCCAATTATACTGAAACGCCAAAGCGCATTGCCTACATTAATTGCGCAGGGTCTCGTGACGAGGGTTGCAGACCGTGGTGCTGCAACTTTGGATGCATGTATACTCTCAGGCATGCTGAGATGACCAACCGTGAATATGGTGATTCGATGGAGCAATGGATAATCTATCATGAGCTCCGTGCGGGCGGAAAGGAGTACGAGCAATTTTACAAGAGAGTAAGAGAGCATGGAATTCGATTCGTACGAGGCTTCCCCAGTGATTTCACAGAGGAAAAGGATGGTACAATTAGCTTCTCAATCTTCGACCAGGGGTCGGGTCAGCTCCTTCGCTTGAACTTTGATCTCGTTGTGCTAACAATGGCGATTGACCCCTCAGAGGGAACTGCAGAGCTTGCACATACTCTGGGAATTGACAGAAGTGAAGGCGGCTTCATGAAGGAGCTGCATCCGAAACTCGAGCCAGTGAACACAAAGGCACGCGGAGTGTACATTGCAGGCACGTGTCAAAGTCCAAAGGCAGCAGCAAGCGCAGCAGCATCACATGTGCTCAAGGGCATAGTAAGAGTGCAGATGGACAAGGCGATGATCGACGAGGACCTTTGTATTGGGTGCGGGCTCTGTGAGAAAGTATGTCCGTTTGATGCTATCACAATGAAGGACCGCGATGAAGGACCACAGCTTGCAGAGGTCAACTCACTTCTATGCACAGGTTGTGGTAAGTGCCAGGTGGTCTGCCCCACTGGAGCAGCAAAGCGCAAGCATTACACGACTGAGCAAATCGAAGCAGAGGTTCTTGGTCTGATAGCGTCTCACAGAAGGCAACAGGCGACACGTCACTAACATTCCATTGAATGCAGTTTGGTCCATATTCGCACGGAACACGCTAAATGCCGCTATACTTAAGGTGCCAATGGTCCAATGAAATACATCCTAATCCCCTTGTGATAGAACCCCAAAGTGAGCCAGACGATGACGGTAAGAATCCTCCTAGTAGACGATGAGCCATCACTTGCAGGCGTCATGAAACTGTATTTGAGAAAATTTATTGAGGACTTTGAGATAATCCCCGTTCTTAATGGGATGGATGCTGTGGAGAAGGCCAAAGAACTACTGACTTTGGGAACTCCTCCAGACTTGACACTAATGGACTTGCGTATGCCTGCCATGGATGGGATTGAGTGCACAAAGGTCCTGGTTGAGATGGGCTTGCGCAACATACACATCCTCTCAGCCTATGTTGATGCCGAACTCCTATCAGAAGCGCAGTCTGTCGGAGCCAAGGGCGTCTTGAAGAAAAGCGAAGGCTTCAAGGCGAATGCTATCAAGGTTGCTGAGATGGTCCGAGTAATTCGGAAACCAAACCCAGTTACGTGACACACAAAACCCTTTTCTGATGCGATTGCGGCTCTTGCTGCTAATTGCAAGGTGATGATACGGCAATGACGCGCTCACGTACAAGGATTCTCCTACTTGGAATGGCATTAACATTAATTTTGCTCTTCATGGCCTCCGCTACCAGAGTACAGGCACAGGGATACGACGACACTTGGATTGGAGATGCCAAGCTCCACGTCCAAGTCAGGATCAATGGTGCACCCTTAGCTTATGCGAATGAGTCAGCAGATGCCATCGACATTGATCTCAAAATCCCAATAGAGATCTACTTCGACGTAAACGTAACCAATGACAAAGACCTCAATGTAACATCATCACTGGTGTTCCACTATCAAGGCATAGCGCTGTTCTCTGTTGATGTCGTAAGTGAAGCGACTGGACTGCCTTGGATTATTGCTCCGCACGACGCGGATATCGACCCGGTTACATCGACTCTTGACCTCAGCAATCTGACTTTGGGTCCTGTCAGCCTCATCACCGCCGTTATCGAAGTGCAATTCCTCTTTGAATACACAGAGATGCCCGCACAGGATGCGGGGGGGACAGTCGACCAGACCTTCTATCTAAAGACGCCCACTGACCCTACATCCATATTGACATCGGTCACAGGAATCGCTGCCGTAGTGGCAACGGGAACAACTGCTTTCGCCCTTGTATCGAACCTCAACATGCTGCTCGATGCCATAAAAACTTCACACAAGATTAGAAGTATCCAGAAGAAGGCTTCTGAATTGAAGTCTTTGCCTAATCTTGCCGTGCTGGGCGCATTACCCGCATTGTTCGCCCTTGTATCAGGGATGTCCAAAGGTGTCAAGAGAAAAGAGGGCAAGGATGGAGCAGAAGCACCATCCGAGAGTAGCGTTAGCGAGTACGTAGTACGCCAGCGACTCCGCGAAACTGCGGGCGATGCGTGGCTTATGGACAAATGTCCAAAATGTAAGCGAAAGTGGAACACGAAGACAAACGAATGCAAAAAATGCGGTTTTGATTTGGAAGATGGCCAACGAGCCTACACGGACCTGCTAGCATCCAAGGTGACTCCTGCCCTTCGCTTGCTTAACAAGAAGAAGAAGGTATCAATTAAGCAGCTTGCAAAGAAGACGAAGTCCAACACCTATAATGCAGGTGTTCTTGGAGCTGCTCTTGTGGATACAGAGCTGAGTGAGATAACCAAGGTGTCGACTCCGTTCAGGGGCTTCATTATGAATATTGCTGGCCTCGCTTTTCTCATAATAACCTGGGATCAGCTTCTAGGAGGAAGCACTAGTACTTTCCAGTACACCTTGACAATCATTGGAGCTGCTCTCTCTCTCGGAGTGATAATAGCTCTTTACTTCAGTCGCAAGTCACAGATCAAGAAATTCAGGGCGGATGCCGACGGGATCATTGTTGAAACGCCACCCCCAGAGGAAGATGCAGCAGCGGACGAGCCAGATGAGCCCGCAGATGAGGAACCATCTGCTGAGTCTGATGAAGCCGAATCTCCCAAAGAACCGTTGGAAGAAGAAGAGCCTGCTGAAGAGGAATCGGACGATGAGCCTGATGAGGTTGAAACTGCAGAAGAATCTGTGGACGAGGAAGAGGCTGTAGAAACAGACGAAGCAGAGCTCTCCTCTGAGGAGGCAGTCGAGGATGAAGATTCCGATACTCCCGATGAACCGGAAACAGATTCAATTGAAGAGAACGAATCTGACCAACTGACTCCTGAAGAGTTGGACAAGGAACGTAAGTAAGACAGAGGGATAACAAATTCCTCTATTCTCCTTGGCCAGCTGATTCAATATGTGGATTCCCAAAGATTGAAGTTCATGCATTTGCCGAGCAGGGTCACTAATGTTCCAATTAATTTCGGAGTGTTAAGCAATGGTCGAGCAGATCGCAATTATTGGATGTGGTGCCGCGGGCGCAACTGTCGCAATGCAGGCAAGGAAATTCAACCGCAAGGTGGGAATCTCGGTTTTCAACAAAGAACCTTACTCTCAGTATTCCCGATGCGGCCTTCCTTACACGATTTCTGGAAAAGTAAAGACATTCGACGATCTTATCCTCATGCCGGTCGACAGCTGGGCCGGGCTTAAGATTGACGCCAAGTTTGGCACAACAGTCACAAAGATTGATCACAAAGCCAAAACATTGTTTTACGAGGGCCCAGAGGGTTCGGGCAGCTATGAATATGATGCTCTGGTTTTCGCAACTGGCGCACGCAACGCTGACCCCCCGATTAAGGGTCTCGACAAGAAGCGTGTGTATGGTCTGAGAACTTTGGACGACGCTAAGGCTCTTGCCGCAGAAGTTGGCAAAACAAAGAACGCCGTCATCATTGGCGGTGGCCTTGTGGGAATGGAAGCTGCAGAAGCATTCCATGAGAAAGGCGTCAACGTGACCGTTGTTGAATTTCTTCCCAACATCCTTCTAGCAATGGTTGATCCCGACATGGCAAGCATCGTAGAGGCCCATTGCAAAGAGCACGGTCTGAAGATACTTACCAATACTGCTGCCCAGGAAATTACTGGTGATGAAACACCCCGCACTGTAGTGGTTCAGAACAGAGAAACTCAGGAAATTTCAGAGATTCCTGCTGACATAGTTGTTGTATCGACTGGTGTGAGAGCTGTTACAGACCTAGCAGCATCCATCGGAGCAGAGATTGGCACGACAAAGGGCATCAAGACGAACGAGATTATGATGACAAACTTGAAGGATGTCTATGCCGTCGGCGACTGCTCTGAGAATGTTGGATTCATGACGAGAAAACCCGTTCCTGGTGGTCTCGGAACCGTTGCCGTACGAC
>DAOWNS010000155.1 GCA_030642465.1 Candidatus Thorarchaeota archaeon
GAGGTTGGTAATGATGAGCGAGAAGAAAGAACTTTACCTTGGATACAGTTCGGATAAAGCAGTAACTCCGTTCTTCCAAGAATTCCTTGAGGCTCTCGATCAAGAGAAACTCATGAAGAGCGTTTGCACGGAGTGCGGCACCGAGTTTCTACCACCGAGGCAGCACTGTCAGAAGTGTATAAGCCTCTGCGAGCTCAAGGAGTTTACTGAAACCGAAGCGAAACTGCGCTCCTATGTTATCGTGGATTTCGCTCCGGAGAGCTTGGTATCAAAGGCGCCATACGTTGTGGCCATAGGCGAGTTCCCCTCAGGACTTCGCTTGACAGCACACATCACGAACTTGATGAGCGTCCCAGAAGTTGGAATGGCTCTCAAGCTCGCATTCGAGCATATCGATGATAAAAAGCTCACATACAAATGGCTAGTATAGCCGTGACGAGGGCTTTGATGCCCTCTCACCATTTCTTTTTCAAGAACCAGCGCTGGAAGAGGACTCCAGCAAGTGTGCCCAAAGCATCAACGTGGATACTTTGTTCAATGTGTCGTGATAGACTCTAGCTGCGGCTTTGTAGTCGCAATCTTCAAGGAGGACGAGCGCATCATCTATGGTTTCAGTAATATCTTGTATTCGCCGTCGTCCATCGTTCTGTCGGTAGCCTATGAACGAGATATCCTTCTGGGTTGTCCACGCCTCAAGGAAAAGTTCCTGTTCCTGTGATAGCGTTCCCAATTCAAACGAAGAAACAACCGAACCTTTCATGGCTTCTAGGGATTTTCTCCAAGCGTCTATGTTCATATTTTCGCACCAAAGATTGGTTGACTAGTCAGCGGTCAGAGAAAATCTCCTAGATAAGAGTTATGAACTTAGCCAATTTCTCAGACGATGCGGCATGAAAGGCGCGAAAGAGGATGTTCCATCTCCGAATCCTTATTACGGACCATTTGGGCCAAATGAACATCAACCTGGAGAGGTACAGATAATGTCTGAGCAGGATGTTCTATACAAAGTTGACAATGGAGTTGCGACAGTTACAATCAACCGGCCGGCAAAATACAATGCCCTAAACATTGCAGTGGTGGGCGCTCTTAGAGAGATGATGAAGCAGGCTGAGGAAGACGACTCTGTGAGAGTTGTAATTCTGACTGGAACTGGCGAGAAGGCGTTTGCAGCTGGAGCGGACATAGCAGAGTTCAAAGATAAGGATTCCAAAACTGTCAGGCCCCTTGCAGAAAACGGGCAGGTGTTCTGTAAGTACATGGAGTCGATGAGCAAACCAGTGATCGCAGCCATCAATGGGTTTGCGCTTGGTGGGGGTTGCGAGATTGCTATGGCATGTGACATTCGATATGCCTCAGCTAACGCTCTACTGGGACAGCCGGAGATTAATCTAGGAATCATTCCTGGCTTTGGTGGAACAGTACGACTTCCCCGACTTGTAGGTCTCGGGAAGGCCAAGGAGCTTGTCTACACGGGTGACAATCTGAAAGCTGAGGAAGCGCTACGAATCGGGCTTGTGGACAAGGTCTTCGAGTCGGTCGAAGCAATGAGAGAAGGCACAGCAGCTCTGGCGATGAAGATAGCTGGAAAACCTGGCGTAGCGGTAAAGCTAGCTAAACAGTCACTAAATCATGCGTGGGATTTACCCCTCGGGAAAAATCTTGACTTCGAGGTTGATGTCTTCTGCGAAACATTTGGGACCGAAGACAAGGAAATAGGAGTCGACGCTTTCCTCTCAAAGTCAAAGGAAAAACCCAAATTCAAACACAAGTAATGACGTAGTGGGGTCGTGACCCCCTACGCTTTCTGCAGTTGTAACCGACCGTCCTCAACGAGAATTAGCCCCTTCTCCGAGAGAAGGTCTACATGCTTCTCAATCATGATCTCCTCAAATGTCAGGTACACCTCGTGTGGAATCCGCGGATAGATTGCAGGTACTTGACTGAGCTTTTCAATCGTATCGTGGCCCTGTGAAATGAGTTTCAGTATTCGTTCGTCACGTTGGTCGAATGCGGCTTCGAAGTCAACCAACCGATCATGAAGGTTCTCGGTGACTGGATCTAGAAGATGGCTGGATATTCCTGTCTTTGGTTCCAGTTTGATGATTCTCATCATTGTTTCCTTGAATTGTGTAATGTCGCTCACTTGGTTGCCATACCACGGCCCGAATCTTGTCAAATCGATATCCACGAGCAGGATTGTGTCGTAGCCATTGATGCCAAAGCATGTGTGATCCACAGAATGTCCCGGCGCATGAATTGGAATTAATTCAATCTCGCCGCAATCAATGGGCTTGCCATCCTCAAAGTGCTCGTCTACTCTATAGTCCGATATCACATGAGGCAGTCTGGCTTCAATGAAGTATCGCCACTGGTCGAAGTATCTATGATTCTTGATCCCGTAGAAATCGATAAGGCCATCCAAAGTCTTGATTCCGTGGTCTGCACTTGGGTGACACATCACGGTACAGCCGGAAACCTCTTGGAAATGAGCTGCGTGCCCCTTGTGGTCAATATGGAAGTGGCTTAGGACTATTCTATCAATGTCTTCAGGCTTATGCCCAAGGTCTCTCAGAGTTGTGACTATGTGGTTTCTACTTGCTCCTGCATCAATCAGGGTCAGAATTTCGTCATCTATGAGCAAGGCATTGGCTTCGGGGAACCTAGCCCTGTTTGCGCCTCGAATCAGATGGACCTTCTTTTCAATTTCCACATGCACCGGATAGTCAGACATCTTGCCGTCTACAATCCCTGGGGGATAACACTCTTTCTGTCGAGCAATTATTATTGAGCTCTGGATACTGATTGGTCGTTACTTTCAGAGATTAGGTGACTATAGTGAATCAACAATTGTTTGCGGTATTCGACATTGGCACGACAGGCACTCGTTCCGTGTTGATGGATGAAGAAGGGCGTGAAGTCAGCAAAGCATATGAGGAATATCCTCTTCCACCTCGAGAGGTTGGAGTTTACGAGCAGCTAGCGGATGCGTACTGGCGGGCTTCGTGCAACACCATGCAGAGAGCTCTTTCTGAGGTTGACAGGGCAGCTGAGGCGGTATTGGCCGCAATCGTCACGACAACGCGAGATTGCATAACGTTGGTTGATAAGAAGGGAAAGCCCCTCGCCCCAACTGTCACGTGGGTCGACTCCCGATCAACCGACCGGGCTCATGAGATGAGTGACGAGCTCGGCCCTCGCGGCTCTGTGAAGAAGATAATGTGGTTTGCGGAGAATAAATCCCGCTTGTTCAAGAAAACCCACAAAGTACTCCCTCTTGATGCGTTCATAAACCACCGCCTCTGTGGGGCGATGGTAACTGACCCCGCGAACGCAAGATACGGCCCCATCGACCATGAAACACTCACCTGGTCTGAGGAGATGTGTGAGAAGACCGGCATTCCCTTGGATATGTTGGCTGAGATTGTTGACCCAGCCACGGTGATTGGAGACGTCAGTTCTGAAGCCTCCAAAGCCACTGGCCTGCGAAAGGGGCTCCCTGTAATTATGGGGAGCGGTGACCAACAATGCTCCGCATTGGGAACAGGAACCATAAAGGATGGAGTGGTAAAAGCCACAACCGGCACTGGCACCTTTGTAATATCGCATACTGATGATTTCATTGAGGACACTTTCGTTATGTTCTGCAATCCCGCAGCTATCCCCGGAAAATGGATCCTTGAAGGGGCAATCCCCGGAACTGGACTGGCTTACAAGTGGTTTCGGGACCAGTACTGTGAGCCTGAAACGATTCTAGCCACAAGAACTAATCGAGATGTTTGGGAGATTATCGAATCATCATCAACATCCGTTCCTGCAGGAAGCGATGGTCTGGTCTTTTTTCCGTGGATGGCATACGACAAGGGCATCCTCTACAATCTTAGTTTCAAGCACACAAAAGCGCACATCGCTAGGGCGATAATGGAGGCAAATGGGTACGGAATCCAGTTCTATGTTCAGATGATGGAGGGTCTGCTTGATTTGGAGTTTGATGAGATTCAAATAGATGGTGGAGGATCGAGCTCTCCCTTATGGCGTCAGATAATGGCGGATTGCACCAACAAGCCTGTGCTACTGCCTCGATGTCATGATTCGACAGTCGTAGGCGCAGCTATCTTGGGAACAGTAGGCTCTGGAATCTATGACAGCTTCGAGAAAGCAATAGATAACATGTTTCATGTCGAGGAACGAAGACAACCAATTCCCGAGAATGTACCTGTGTACGAACAGGGGTACGACATATACAACAAGTTGCTTATTGCTGAGATGGGGGAGCTATTAGCACGTACCAGCTATAAGTGAATCAATGAAGTGCAAGCGTAAGCAGCTATTCACTGCTCTCCTCTTTGCTTTCCTCAATGCCCTCCCAGATCCGACCGAAGAAGATTAGCGTGAGGATAAGTTCCGAGCCGTTTACTCTCTCCACAATGTATTCCAGCGACTCGCTAATCGTGTCTTCATGCTCCCAAGCTTCCTTGGCTAAAGCTACTAGGTCATCGAAACGAATCTCGGGAATGCCAATGGCTTCGGTGAGTGTGTCCACGTTGTGGCTGATGAAAGTCGTTGATCCCAAGTCGTAACTGGCCATCTATTGTTCACTGTCTTCTTCGTCCGGCTTGAACCTTTTAACGTAAGCTAGCATAGATGATGTCGCTGTTCATCCGAAACGCTTGTATTGTCGATACCTACAAGATTGAACACCGACTAGTGCAAAGAGCGGCACATCAGGAGTACATGGGTCCGATGGCAAAATACGACGTGGTTGTAATAGGCGCCGGCAGCACCGGGACTGCAGTTGCACGGGACTGTGCGATGAGAGGGCTCAAGACACTGCTTCTAGAGC
>DAOWNS010000200.1 GCA_030642465.1 Candidatus Thorarchaeota archaeon
ATGGCAGTGTTGATCCTGACATAGTGATGTGCTATTCCCTAGGTGGCTTTCTTCTTGGGCTTTGCTTCAACCTTGTTCTTAGTGACTTTCTTCTTGTGCTTCGCTTCAACTTTCTTCGTTGTAGCTTTCTTCTTGGGCTTTGCTTCAACCTTCTTCTTAGTGACTTTCTTCTTGGGCTTCGCTTCAACTTTCTTCGTGGTCACTTTCTTCTTGGGTTTTGCTTCAGCCTTCTTCTTAGTGACTTTCTTCTTGGGCTTTGCTTCAGCCTTCTTCTTAGTGACTTTCTTCTTGGGCTTCTTCTCTTCAGGTTTCGGAACTCCAGCAATTGGAAGCTCCTCAAGAGGCTCAACCACAATCTCAGGTTGTCGCGCCTTCTCTTTTTCCTTGCGATCATCAAGAGCGCGTCGCTGCCGTGCGAGTTTGCCGGGTTTCGCAGATTCAGGGGTTGCATCCGCACTAGGAGCTGTGTCCGGTTCCTTAGCTATCACAGGACGTTTAGGCGCAGAAGATGCAATTTCCTCAAGGACATCCACAATCATAATTGGTTTGCCGCCATCCCGCTTCTCGATTTCTGCTGGAGTCGTGTAGACAACAAGACCACTTTCGTGAATATAGGGAACAATCACACCTTCTAGTTCCTTGCCTTTGAGAATCTTACGTGCAATGCTCATTCTGATGTTGAAGCGTTTGGCAAGGTCATAGCTAGTGATAGATTTGGCCTTCTTCACGTACTCATCAATTTCGCCAATTGTTTCTGGTTTGGGCACAGCATCTCGGACAATTCTTTCTGTCTTTGTTGCTGTTCGTCCCCACTTCTTGCGGCTGATAGCAATTACTCTCCTAGATTAGTTCCCAGGGGGTCACCGCGAACGTTTTTGGTTCGGCTTTTAAAGATGCTCATGCATGAGAACAAAAAGAACCGATAGGATCGCAGGAAACAGGTACACAAGATAATGAACAAAGACAGCATTGTTCACTTATGCATCAGCGGCGTGCGAATTTCTGTCATCGGGCATATTGTAGTGTGAGATTACTTGCAGTTGGGGTCATCGTCTTTGCGCTGCTTGATGATTAGCTTCTGCTGAGCTGAAACGTCGCTTCTTGGAGGTATGTCTCTATCAATGATACAACCCGGAGCTATGACGCTGTGCTCGCCTATGCGTTGCGCAGGGTATATTGCTGAATTGACGCCCACGATAACTCCATCCCCTATAATGGCGCCGAACTTGCTCATTGGTATCTTCACGCGCCCGTCCATGTAGTTGAGATGGAACGGTTTGTTGCCTGGGCGCCAGTTCCAAGTTTGCGCCCCGGATTCGATACACGTGTTTGCGCCAACGATTGAATCTGCTATGTAGGTCATCCTTCCAACAGTGACCTTGTCGAAGATTACACTGTTACGTACCTCGACGGAAAATCCGATGCTCACGTTATCGCATAAACTGGTGTATTTGCGAATGAGTGAGTGGTCACCTACGTATACGCCCTTACCTATGTAGATTGGCCCCTTAAGGGTCGTGCCCGGACGTATGACACTATTCTCATCGATGAATACAGGACCTTCTATTACAACATGCCTGTGTATTTCAGCAGTTTCAGCAATAAAGGTCCCATGCCCACGAATCTGCCTGTCCATTACGATCCGATTGGCCTCAAGTACATCCCAGGGCCAAGTGAATTCTGCCCATTCCTTCTCCCAGACAGCGGCGGCGATTACAGATTTGGCCTCTATCATCTTCTCGATTGTGCGCTCCATGGTCTTATGCTCTTCGAGGAGAGGTAGTGTTTTTGCTGAAAATACTGACACCCCAGCCACCGCATAGTTGCTGACATAGCGATCGGGTCCGCCCTTCTCAACAAGCATTTCCACGACTCCGTTCTTTCCAATTCGAACCGTGCCAAACTGCTCGGGATTGGAAACGAGAGTTACAAGCATTGTTACATCTGCGTTCATGTTCTCGTGATTAGCTAGTGTGCGAGAAACCATCTCAGAGTCCACAAGAACGTCACCGTTGATAAGCAGGAACTCATCATCATCCCCAATCTCATCACGAGCAGTTAGTATCGCGTCTTCAACACCTTTCTGCTCATGCTGAATTACATAGCGTATCCTCACGCCTGACTCGGCACCATGTTGAAAGTGCTCGATAATTTCATCACGGCCGTGCCCTACGACAACGACAATATCCTTGAAGCCGTTTTCCTTCAAGCTATCGATGATGTACTGCATCACAGGACGGCCTGCGATTTTCAACATCGTTTTTGACCTGTTGGCGGTCAGTGGCCTAAGCCTCTGACCAACTCCGGCAGTCAATACAAGTGCCTTCATTCAACTCACACTCACACTAAGCATCTGGTTAGCTCATAAAACTGTTGGCTGTTACGCACAATACTAGTCGACCAAGCTGAAGTAGATACGCCTTTTTCCAGCGCCTACATTCTTAGTCTTCCCAATTTTGATGGCGCCTACCTCTTGCGTATTTTTCACGTGCGTTCCAGCGCAGGAAGCCGCGTCATAATCTCCAATTGTAATTACTCTGAACTCCTTCACTGACTTTGGCACCATCTCGAGGTATCTTGTTTGGTAGCCCTTTTTATTGAGATAATCAATTGCGTCCTTACGTGGCATGAACTCAATGGAAACATCAAGATTCTTAGCTAGAATCTCGTTAACTCCGGCCTCAACCTTGCGCTTCATCTCCTCATCAAAGGAGTCAAGAGGAGAGTAGTCAGCTCTGCTCTTACCGGGTTTTATCATGTTGCCAACAGTAATGACGCCATAGTTCAGCTGAAGATACCGAGAGAGAACATGCTGAGCCGTATGGAATCTCATGCTTTCATATCGCCAATTCCAATCAAGAGAACCATGGACATCAGTCCCAACACCTAACGCTATGGGACCACCCACCAAGTGCTGAACCGCTCCAGAATCCTTCTTCGTGTTTACAATCGTTAGAGTGGTATTGCCATCGCTTATTGTGCCCCGATCTCCACTTTGCCCGCCGCCCTCGGGATAGAATGCCGTGTGATCGAGAATAACATAGCAGTCACCCACTGCGACAACCTTAGCATCAAATTCCCGGATGTAATTGTCCTTCATGTGAAGGAGTTCGGTCACATGCGCTCACTCCTCGGAGCTAGTTCTCCTCCTTGAACGCAGCCACTCTTCAAGTGCTAGCTGCTTTGCCATATCAAGTTCAACGCTTGTGAAACTGACACCTTCACTTTCTGCTGCTGCGTCTAGAATCTCCTTGACTGCTTCTTTGGATTCCAACCCACCAAGTTCGCTGACGATTGCATCAGTAGTGGATTCAGTAACGCCGTGATCTAGGAGATATTTTGCCAGGGGAGTGCGCGATGTTGGTATATGACCAGAATCAGTAGACGGTTCCAAACCTACTGCATGCATCTTCTCTTCGAATCTCTCAGTGACGATGTCTTGGCGGGACTTTACCGGCGCATCCTTGATAGGCTTGCCCTTTTCGATGCGTGACATCATCTTGCTCATTCTTTTGATGATTGGCGGCCCTGCAGGTCCCTTAGGTCGTTTTCTGATTGCAGCTCCTATAACAATTAGAATTACCAATATTGCAACGAAGTAGATAGCGGGTGGCTCAAGAAGTAAGGCGATATTTTGGATAATCTCATCTATTTGCATAGGCAACTGCCCCTGTGGTTATCTTGGACCACTGCTGAAGAATCCCTGAGCAACCACAACTTTAAACTTTCTCCTGATTAATCCTGAAACCGGAAACGCGTGAGGAAGCTACTATGAACACTACTAGAGATATTCTGAAGGCGCTGACCAGCGGAAAGCTGACGATTGAAGAAGCAGAGAAGAAGCTCCAGGTTCTCACGCTAAGCCATGTGGAGGACTTTGCAGTCCTTGATCATGGTAGACAAGACCGCACCGGCATACCTGAAGTAGTCATGGCAAACACAAAGCAGAGCGACGAAATCATCAAGATAGTGAGAAATATGCTAGACGCCAATGGGTTCGCACTGCTCACAAGGGCGGACCAGAAGAAAGTCGATGCCCTTGAAAGCGCTATCGATGATTATGTCATCAATGTGAGTGGCAGTGGAGATCATCTTACCGTGTTTGTTCATGCTCAGGACTGGAAGCCACCTGAAACTTC
>DAOWNS010000151.1 GCA_030642465.1 Candidatus Thorarchaeota archaeon
CCAAGTCGCTGACACAGACACAATGGTGGCTGTGGTGGTGTCCGTCAGACTTGGTGGCCCAGAAGGTCGATGATATGGAGATAGTCAAGTGTCTGCGTGTCATTGCAAAGGACTTCTCAGAAACTCACTTCTTGGCCTTCGTGGCCCAGGGCGTCCACACTCAAAGAGGGCATGCCCTTCTGGAGTACATCTCAAGTGTATACCTTGAGGTCGAGAGTTTCATAGACGATAGACATTCAATGCACCGTTGGCGTGTGGTCAAACATCCCGACTCACAACTGGTAGGTGGCGAGATTGAGCTTTAAAGAGAAATGCAACACAGGAATACGAGAACTGGATGAGATGTTGATTGGCGGCATCCCCCGCGGTCGGACCATTCTGGTTGAAGGTCCCCCGGGAACAGGTAAGACCATCCTGGCGTTGCACTTCCTTGTCGCCGGCATTCTCATGTATCCAAAGCATCCAGAGCCAGGTGTTCTTGTCTGTCTGGACGAGAGTCCGAATGACCTGATTCGGGAGGCCAATGCGTTTGGCTGGGACCTTCAACGTCTGATGGAACTCCGGCAGCTGATCATTATCGATGCCTTCTCTGGGCGCCTGGGCCTAAAACCGGACCTGCCTTTCGCAGTGCCAGTGGGCAAGTTCAGCACCGATACTGTGATGAGCCGAATAGTCGAGGCCCAGCAGGACATCAAAGCGATGCGACTCGTGGTCGACCCGGTTTCCGCTCTACTTGATGAACTAGAGGGAGAAGAACGAAGGAAGGCTGTACTGAGACTCTCAGCACTCCTCTCTCGTCAGTCCCTCACTACGATATTGACCACGGAACTGGAGAAGGCGGGAGTAGGGGTAGAGCGGTATGCTGCCCATGGACTCATCCGCCTGACCTACAAGGAAGCAGACACAAAGGTCGGTCGTAGATTGCGCATCGTGAAGATGCGAGAAACCATGCATTCGATGGACATCATACCCTTCGAAATCGGTAAGAAAGGAATCGAACTAAAGGTTTAGTCACTACTGGTTGCTGTTCTAGTATCGTTGGAGAGCTTGATTACTGGAATTTGAAACGGCCCAGACCATAGTCCTGGTGTCAGTATCTAGTGTGAAATTGAATGGTCTTGCTGAATAACTGTATCTTTGTTCTCTCAATTCAGCTGAAACGGACATCGTAACATTTGTCCAAATTGTGTTGTTATCTTTTTTGTAGCTACCATGACTGTATCAATGCCATCCTCATCACGTACAATCACATATAGATTCAATGAGATTTCGACATGTACAGAGGACGGCAGGAAATCAGCAAACCTTTCGCCAACCCCCTCGAACTGTGGAGGTATGGATCCATTACTCTGGATGAAGTCTCCACCCGCTACGCTCTGACAGAGCACAAGTTGTGTAACCGCAAGCAGCAGTGATGAACTTTCTACTGAACCTCACTGGGATAGACCGCTCTTTACAGGTCCTTCTCTTGAGTACGGTGGGCAATTACAATCCATGCGCATTGAGTTCAAGCATTTCATTCATTACAACCATCCTCACACCTAGGCCAGATGCTCTGTTTCCTTCGCCCATCACGTTTCAATACCTAACCAGTCCCAGTTTGGCTTACTCTTGCGTTGCAGATATTGGAGGTGTGTTGCCAATCCGAAATCATTGGGACTGTGCCCGAACGCGAGGAATTCAGAAACGTGAAGTACGTTGAACTGGAATTCAACGCTGAAGAGTTTCGAAATCTCAACCTGTCCCAGATTCAGCTGGAACAGATAGAAGGGGCAGGGTGTGACAATGATGGTCCCGCTTCTTCCATTCGAGCATTACATCACTTTTGCAACAGAGTCATTTCTACGAATGCGCTTAAATATCAATTCCACCAGTATTACTACGAGTAGTGGATGTTCTTCCCTTCCCCGGCATTTCATGTCAGATTGGTAGAACGTTCCCATAGTAGAGTGCCAAATTGAAGGAGATGATTATTTTGAGGAGATACGAGAGAGTTTCCTTTTCGCTTAGTGCTATTGTCATTGCAATGTTTCTGATTGGGACATTGTCTGTTGGTCCAGTCTGTGTCACCCCAGCTCCGAATACCTATTCCACAAAAGACATGCTTGACCCGTTCTCCAACGTCACAACCATGTCAGGCGATATTGAGAATCACGCGACTGCCCCTGGACACCTGGCTGCAGACATATTGCAGAATGAAACGGCCACTGTCAACGGCAGCAGTGGATTCATTGGTGGCGAGATGGTCTATCGGCAGAAGAAAGTGCACCACACACAGTTGGACATTGTAGTGTGGGCTCAGGCAATTGATGTCATTCAAGAATCCTTGAATCAATCCAAGTACCGCATCTCTCATACCGAGTCCTCCGAGGACTTCCTCGAACGACTGGAGCAATGCTCGGTGACTGTCATTCATGGACCTGTAGGCGAAACCATGCATCAAGAAGAAAAAGATCAAGTTATGGAGAATGTAATGGATTGGATTTCCCGAGGCAATCTGCTTATCCTTGATAATGTCAGCTTCTTAACAGACTCGGTACGAGAGAGTCTTGGCATTTCTAGAGTTTACCCGATTAACGGAATCACAGCATCACAGCCCTATCACATTCGCTTCATGCCTACAACATCATTAGCGTTCAATCTCCCTCCGTCGGCTCTGGTATCTAACGTCCCTCCATACGGGTTCATCCTTGCCAACTCCTCAGGGTCAAAATCAGCAGCGGAACTATCTAAGGTTTACGACAATTCATGCATTTCGGTAGCGGTCTTAGGGTCCGTTGGGAACGGCTACTGCCTGACTCTAGGCTTCGACCTAGGGTCAATTGCTCACGGAGCAAGCGTTCTCCGAGGCATCCTCCACAATGCCATTGGGATCTACGCAAGCGTAGAAACGACGGTCCGCACAAGTTCGATTCATGTTGATGATGCCGTCTCTCCACATCTATATCCTCTGAAAGAGGACCATCCCCTAATGCGGCGGATTGACTGCATTGCGGAGTCCTTTTGCGAAGCGGGTTTCAACGTGTACTATGACAACCTTCTCAGTGCTGACTATAGAGGGGGCTTCTACGGAAGTGTTCGATTGAGAGGCCCTATTGCATCTTTCGTGAGGTTGTTTGGATCTTCTGTTACAGTTATCAGCCGCTGTGGGGCTCCATTCTTCGAGTTTACAGAACAGCCCCAAATCCCAGGTTTTGCTTCTGACTTTTTCGCTGAGGTGGTTCTGGATCCTCGCACCGAACTGTGTTGGCCAACGGGGTGGGCACCTCCTCAACTGGACTATTTCCATGTAGCCCCCAACATTGAAGCGGTGGATGATATGGGTGCTGACTCATGGGTCCCCGGAAGTGTTGAGGATATACTTGATGCAGACACAGCTAGGTCACAGTTCGGTTATACTGGAACTGGTACTGATGTTGCGATTATCGATACTGGGTTTTCATGGAATCCTTCTAGTTATGGAACCCCCTACGGTTATCACCCGTTCTATGAGGAGTACTATTCAAGCCTGCTACAGAGCCGGTACACGCCCTATGAAACGGATGGGGATGATCCAGACACGGACGAATCCGGTCATGGAACTGGAATTACTGCCAATCTCCTTGCCGTGGCACCAGACATCAACCTCCATTTCATCTCTTGGAAAGACACCGTTGAAGCTTTCGACATAGTGCTGACAATTCAACCTGATGTTGTATCATGCAGTTGGGCAACGATTTCTGGCATACCTACAGGTCCAAGCGAGCTTCAATGCAGAATTCGCCAAGCAGCCCAGAATGGTATCATCGTGGTGTTTGCTGGTGGAAATGAGGGTGGTGGTCCGGCTTGGCCAGGAAGTGAACCCTGTGTGGTTTCTGCTGGAGGGACATACGTTGATGAGAATGGGAATCTCCAAGCGGCGAGTTATGCCTCTAGTGGAAGTGTGGATGCCTTTGGTGGGCGGCTTGTTCCGGACTTCTGCGGGATTGTCGGTCAGGGGACTGGGGGAACTCCAAAGGAAAGGGGAATCCTCATTGAAATGCCAACACAACCTCAGTCTTACTATGATGATGCCTTTTCGGGTTATGGTTCTGAGAGAGATGAAACTGAGTGGTATGATGGCTGGTTCGTTGCCAGTGGCACTTCATCTGCTGCCCCACAGATTGCCGGACTAGCCGCCCTAGCAAAGCAGATTGAACCGGACATGACAGGCAGCAAATTCAAGCATCTGGTCATGTCTACGTGTACTGATGTCAGAACAGGACAGAGTGCTGATGGTGACCTTGCCAAGGATGGCTTCGATCGTGCCACAGGAGCCGGTCTCATCAATGTCTATCGCGCAATTGAAACGCTTGTGGAGCACAGTTCGCTCAATAGCTATGCTAAGCGGACTCTCCCGGAAGGGTACACAGTCAACTTTTACCCCATCAGCACGGGATACGGCGCTGGCTACCACATTGACACAATAGGTCCTCAAAGGGAGTACCGTTTTAATTTCATGGGTTACTTGGCATCTCGGAGTCAACCAGTAATGGTCAATCAAGAGGGTTTCTTTGTGACAGGGCACTTCCGCCAGTATGACACCCTGCCCCAAGGGGACTGGCCTGGTCGTCGCATGCTCAACCTATATGTCCTTTCTATCGATGGCCTTCGTATCTTAAAGACCGTGAAGATGCTTGACTGGGACGATGGGACCAGCTGGAAGTTTGTTAGCAAAGAGATTACACTCGCTTCGGATATGTGGGGTATGGTCAGAATCGCCTTCGGACGCCGCGACGCATGGAGCACCGATTGGAAGTTGACCGCAGAGTGGGCCGGTGTCTATATTGACTCCTTTAACTGGTGGGTCGAAGAAACACTTCCGTCTGACAGGTATGTCAATTCCTACCTTCTGCCTCCGTTTGAGCTTGGATTCAGGAC
>DAOWNS010000087.1 GCA_030642465.1 Candidatus Thorarchaeota archaeon
GGAGGCGCAGTGAATCGATCAACCTGAGCAGGAAGGAATCCCATATACCCATTATCCACTGGAGTCCAAGTCCACAAAGCTCTTTCTCGACTGAGAATTGGCTCAATTGCCACTAGGTCCAGAACAGCGCCCAGAAGCCCAGAGCTCAAGATAGCTGCAGCTGCAGACAGCCCCATCATCAATGAAAACACCAATGTGCCTTGAACTGCGAAAACCCACATGAAGGGAATCCACAATGGTACTCGGCCCACAAAGAAACCATTGGTTTTGGAGTCCGTATAATGATAATACCCCTGTCCCGATACATAGTGTTCTCCAATGGCGCCAACCAACAGGATAACTACAATTTGCACACCCACTCTCCAACCTGCCATTGTCCAAAGCAGGTAGGTTGTTGAGGCGGCAAGTAACACAAGTATGGCGGCGAGTATGTGCCCAAATATCTTAGACATAGCGATTACTCCTTGCGTTTAAGAAAGCTCCATAGACCGAACTGCGTATTCCTTCGAACGACCTTGGTTGCTGATCTGAGAATCTCACGAACTGCAGATCCCCGTTCCCTGAAAGCCACGAGGAAGCTTCGCCCGCTCTTCTCGGTCGTTATGGATTGCGAAATGAACGTTTCTTGGATGTCTAGCAGGACATCGATTACTCGACCCACAGTACGTCGGTCAATGTCGAGCTTCTTTGACAAATCTCCAATCGACATTGGAACACCATTTTTGAGCTCTTGGACAATCCGAGCCATGGCGTCAATGTAACCAACTCGGTGGATAGAGGGAGTAAAACCTGCGAAGGACATTACAGTTCAACACGCGGCACGGCGAGATTCAATATATACTTTATTATGTACATATATGACCGTATATGAGGTCAGCAAGTGCCAGATAATAGGTCAGGAAGTCACATATTCATCCTTTTCCTCGTATCCCCAGTCAATAATGTGCTTGTCCCCGGTTGGAAGCACATTTCCAGGCAGGCAGAATCCAATAATGACCATGATAAGACCAACGATGTTCATTGTGCCTCCAGTAACAACCCAGATGCGCAGGTCGCTAGTTTGAGTGAGACCTATGTCAGCAAACCCTGCACCGTTGAGGCGGTCAAGTATGAATGTGTAGTTCCCAGGATCTAAATCGATCATGATTCTATCTTCAAAAACAGGAGGGTTGGTGTCCGGAATAAGATGCTCATTTGTTAGAGTCATATTGATGGTGTACACTTCAAGTGTATCGTTGTTCAGCATGGCAATGTCCACGTTAACAGGCGTGGAATTTGTCGGCCGCACTGATACCCAGACTTCAAGCTGCGGGTAGAACCCGTCTCTATCCCATATGCTAAATGAATCATGATTGCCGGCTACTGCTATGTAACCCATCGCATGATATGGCGCAGAATAGACAATTGCTCCGCCTAGAATGATTATGAATGCGCCTCCGAAGTAAAGGAATGCTTTCTTACTAAACCACACGCTTTTCATGCATCAGACACCATTGTCGACAACTGAAACTAAGGATATAGGTCTAACGAACAGGACAATGCACAAGAAAACCAAACTCCAAGTGCTATTCATAGAATAAACGCGCACCATTGCGGGAGCAAGATTTTCAATGATGGCAACCATAGCCTTTATAGGTACGACCAAAACAATGAATTTCAAACCACAGGGAGTATCCAGCAATGTACTTCGAATTGTCGCTAATACCATTTTCTTTGATAGTGTTATTGTTCCTCATTTTCTGGATCGTAAAGGATGGTACCCGTTGGCAAAAGCACCCTCAATTGGGTGTATTTGCCAGGTTCATCCAAGTGTCTCCTGGAAGGGCCTTTTTCTCGTTTTTCATACTCAATGTTCTTTTGGTGCCGGCGACATTGCTTCTCCTGCAAGGAGTATGGTGGGACTTGCTGGCGACTGGAAAAGCCATCTCGAATACAGTTCCTGTTGTAAACACTCTGCTGATTATGTTCCTTGTCCTAGCCGGAATGATTCCGGTGACGTCCGGTAGTTTCGGGACTTGGCGTCATGCAGTTCGAGCCGCAGCAGAAGTTAAAGTGAGAACAACAATGGGATGAATATCCAATTCATTCGATAGATTGACGTGTAAGAAATACATGTCGCTCTCACAACCGCGGAATGAGGTTAAATCCAAGTGGGATCGATTGGAGTTGGCAATGGAATTTACGTTGTTATTGGCGGTTCTTTCCCATTCTGCAATACTGCGGTAGTCATCACCTCTGAAGAACTCGTAGTAATAGACCCAGGCTGCCCCATCGAAGGGCTGCGGTCCCTTTTGAAAAATCACAATCTCGAGCTCCGCGACATTGACACAATTATCCTGACTCATATACATCCGGATCATATCACGCATGCAACGAAATTGCACCGGCTCTCAAGGTGCAGAATTGCTGCCAATGAGATGACGGCAGCGCTCTTCAATGACAAGGAGGAAATGAAAAAGTTCCTTGGGTTCCACAAAGAGCATCCCATCAGACCCCTGTGGGAAGACCTAGTTAATAGGAGCATGTACGGAGCCCTAGAGGATGGAAGAGTAGATGAAGAGCTACGAAACGGCGACAAGTTCGCGGTGGGAAATCTCACGCTCCGCGTATTATTCACGCCGGGTCATCTCCCCGATCATATGTGCATAGAGTTTCTCGAGCCCAACCTCATTTTCGCATCTGACATTGACTGCACAAGGTTCGGTCCATTTTATGGACATGAGAACTCATCCATTCCGGAATTCAGAGAATCGATTCAGATGCTAAAGAAGCGTGATTACAAAGGAATGATCAGTGGGCATCTGAAGGAACCTTTGATTGTTGACCACAGGAATGCTCTTACCGAGTACGAGAAGCACTTCGACAGACGTGAAGAAGCAGTGCTCAAGTCGATAAAAGATGGAGCAAAGACAATCGAAGAGCTTTCCATCAACCCAATCGTGTATCCAACTCTCTCCGATTTGGTTTTACTACAATTCGAGAAATGGATGATCGAGCATCACGTAAGTTCCCTCATAGAAAAGGGGTTGGTGGAGGTGGCTAATAGGAAGTTAGTCGCGATATTTCCTGAATCATCCACATAAGAGGAGCAATGCTTTGCGCAGGTCTTCCCGCTACATTCTCACGAAAATGTAAAGATGTACTACTAACAGATTCAGGCCGCATGTACATTTATCCTCCTCGCCGCTTCGACCGAGTCATCTACACACCCGCACACTTAATACGATTAACCATGGTTAATTCGGGATTGTGGTCAGATTATGAAAGAGCCAAACAGACTTGTTGATGAGAAGAGTCCCTATCTTCTCCAGCACGCTTACAATCCAGTGGACTGGTATCCTTGGAGCGAGGAAGCCTTTGAGAAAGCAAAGAAAGAGGACAAGCCAGTCTTCCTTTCAATCGGATATAGCACATGTCACTGGTGTCATGTAATGGAGCATGAATCGTTCGAGGACCCGGAAGTTGCCCGATTGATGAATGACGCCTTTATCAGCATAAAAGTCGACAGAGAGGAGAGACCTGACATCGACAAGATGTACATGCAGGTCGCACAGATGATGACAGGTAGGGGAGGTTGGCCTCTCACCATAATCATGACTCCAGATAAAGAGCCTTTCTTCGCTGGGACTTACATCCCGAAAGGCGACCGATTTGGACAAGCCGGGATGCTCAGCATGATCCCTCAAATCATTGACATTTGGAAGTCTGACCGTTCACGTGTGGGTAAGATAACCGACCAAATCAAGCAATCACTATCAGACCCTGAAACATTAGAGCATGTGAAACTTGGACATGGGAGCATTGAGCAGATGGTGAGTGTACAAGCTAGCAGATTCGATGAGATAAATGGAGGGTTCGGACGCTCTCCCAAGTTTCCTACACCGCACAATCTGATGCTACTCCTGCGACACTGGAAGAAGACCGGCGATGAGTTCTCACTGTTAATGGTCGAGAAGACTCTGCAGAAGATGCGTGCCGGAGGAATCTTCGACCATGTTGGATACGGATTCCACCGCTATGCAACGGATGCACATTGGTTGTTGCCACACTTCGAGAAGATGTTGTATGACCAAGCTATGCTTGCCATGGTGTACGCTGAAGCATACCAAGCAACAAGAAACGACCAGTACGCGGACGTAGTTAAGGAGATTCTCACGTACGTCATGCGGGACATGAGAAGTCCGGAAGGAGCATTCTACTCGGCGGAAGATGCTGACAGTGAAGGGGAAGAGGGGAAGTTCTACGTCTGGTCGGAAGAGGAAATCAGGAGCATTCTGACAAACAAGGAAGCTGAGGCATTCGTGAAGGTTCTCAATATACAGGAAGATGGTAACTTTTACGATGAAGCAACTCGCGATAAGGTCGGCACGAACATACCCCACGTGACTTCATCCCTGAATGATGCGGCTCGTGCCCTCAAGACTGACGAAGAAAGCCTCTCGGTACTTTTGGAGAATACACGGGAGAAGCTGTTCCGCAAAAGAGAGAAACGCATTAGACCGCTCAGAGATGACAAAGTGCTAACTGACTGGAATGGCTTGATGATTGCAGCACTTGCAAAAGCAGCGCGAATCCTCGATGATCCGGAGTACGCCCAGAGTGCAGAGCTTGCCGTTCAGTTCATACTGAAGACCATGCACAGATATGATGGCATTTTGATGCACCGATTTAGGGAAGGCGAGATTTCAGTTCCTGCATTCCTTGACGACTACGCATTCCTCGTCTGGGGACTACTGGAGTTATATGAAACAACATTCGACGTTCAATACCTCAAGACTGCGAGAAACCTCAATCAAGATATGCTAGATCATTTCTGGGATACCAAGGATGGTGCTTTGTTCTTCGCGGGTGACTATTCTGAAAAGCTACTCGTTCGTCAGAAGGAAGCCTACGACGGAGCGATTCCCTCAGGCAACTCGATAGCCATGTTGAACCTAATTCGTCTGGCGAGACTCCTTGGAGAGGGTGAGTACGAACAGAAGGCATCAGACATAGCCAAAGCATTCTCAAAGCAAATCGAACGGAGCCCCACCGGATTCGGGATGATGCTTTCTGCTTTGAACTTCGCCCTGGGACCGTCCTATGAGATTATCATTGCGGGAAACCCAGAAGCAGACGATACTCAAAATATGCTGAAAACACTGAGGGAGAGATTCATTCCGAACAAGATTGTTCTTCTGAGAGGTAGCGAGGAGCAGTCACAACAGGTCACGCAGCTAGCTCCCTACACCAAGTACTATGATTCTCACAAGGGCAAAGCAACTGTGCATGTTTGCATCAATCAGAACTGCAAGCTCCCCACAACAGAAGTATCGCAGATGTTGAAGCTTCTAGATGAAGCTGAGTGGTGATGTGTCCCCCCTAGAACCAAGGCATGATATATCGCCAGTTACTGCTCAATGCACTACCGTTCATTGTAAGCTGGACATACTTGGACACAGGAGTGAAATCCGCCCATAAAACGGCAATGGGTACAACTCCTCGAGATTCGAAATCGTGCCGGGTCAACCTCAACACTACATTCCTTGCTCGGGTATAAAAGCACCTCCTGAAAATGCCCAAGATTGTACGATTTTTGGTAGCTATTAGCAACCCTTATTTCTGGGTTGGAAAGCGTTTCGATGCAGATTGAACTGGCTTTGACGCTAGAACGACTGGAGACTCTCATAGATGCCGAACCCGAAATACACTGCAGGAATCGCGCTAGTCACTTTGGCCATGGTGTTGCTATGTATTCCAGCAACTACCCCAAATTGGATTCAGCAAACCAATGCTAACCTCTCTTCAGTTCATCTGCTATCGCAAGAAAATCCACTTCAGATTTATCACGGCGGCGATGTGGAAACGGTTCGCGTGGTAGAATATGACAATCTAGCGCTTGCTCTGGCTGCGATTGATGGCGGCGAGGCCGATATCTTTGGCCACGTGATTGATCCAGAAGACTATGCAGCAATCGATAGTTACAGCAACATACAGAAACAATGGGCATACGATACCAACACCTACATGCTCGTATTGAATGCTGAACTATACCCATTGGACAACTCCCACCTTAGAAGAGCCATAGCATTCGCCGTTGACAAGAATGAAATCGCCACCTCAGCAATGGGGGGCATCGTTGACGCCATAGATTTCGCCCTCCCCCTAAACAACGAATTCTCAATTGAACTGGCAGAAGGCGGTGCATTCTATGCATCGGACAATGTGAGCGCCACGGCTGAGCTTGCACTCGCAGGAATGCTCGATGTTGATGAGGACGGGATGGTTGAAGCTCCAAACGGAAATGAAATGCAGCTTATTGTCTGGTATCCTCTGGATGTTCCAGGGCTTAATGAAACGGCGTTGATTATTACTGACAACCTATTGGCTAGTGGTATCAATAGCACTCTTGTCGGGATGAACTACACAGATCTGCAATACGAGATAGAGAATCACAACCAAACGTTCTCTTTGGCATTGTACCATCAAGATCTGCCGCACTACGATCTGGATTGGGCAGCAACAACCTTCTACAGTGACAATCTAGCAATACCAGGGGAGAATCCAGCCAACATAGAGGATGCCGCTTTGGACCAAATTGCAGCTTACTATCTTGATAACATTTACATCGATGAGGCACCAGTGATAGGTCTCAACGCGCTGAGAATTGTCAGAGACCTTTGTCCGGTCATCCCGCTTTTCGCAGAGAGGTGGCTCGCAGTCTACACTGATAGCAATTACCAAGGCTGGGTCGATGAGAGGAATGGCGGAGCTTACAGCGTTTGGAATCCCGTAACCCTCACACCTAACAGCGCCGAGGTGGACGAGCTAATCGTCGCTGTTCTTCCGGAGTTCTTTAGTGGCTATTTCACATCACTTAACCCGTTCCTGTCAGGTCAGCCTGTAGATAGCGATTGGCTCTTCAGAAGCCAGTTTAATCCGTACATGCTTATCTACGACTCACCAATCGCCACAACCCCAAGCGGAAATGCCGTGCCAAGAGCTTCTACTTCTTGGACAATGTACTACAGAGGTGTAGTGACAGACCTTCGCAGCAATCAAACTCGTGCAAGGTTCTATTGTGACCCCAATGCAAATTGGACTGACGGCACGCAATTAGATGCTCAGGATTACAGGTTCACTTTCGAGTATTACTCCAACAACTCCCTCACCAACTTCACAGGCACAGTGGAGGAAACCAGAGTTACAGGCGATTTCATTATTGGAGTCACGATGAATAGTCGACTCATGTTTAGTTACAGAGAGCTTGGATCGTTACCGATTCTACCGCAGCATATATGGTACGACAAGGATCCTCGCGCATGGAACCCCAGCGTTGAGGAATGCATCGGCTCAGGACCATTTGTGGTTTCATCATTCGTGCAGGGTTCAAGTCCGGAACTTGTTCTGACCAAGAATCCC
>DAOWNS010000011.1 GCA_030642465.1 Candidatus Thorarchaeota archaeon
CTGAATCCGTGTGTCGATCGCCTGCTTGGTGATGTCAATGGAAAAGAGCTGCTGGATGCAGGCTGTGGTGAGGGCTACCTCTCGCGATACTACGCCCACAAGGGAGCGAATGTCACGGGCGTCGATATGTCGGGGAAACTAATCGATATTTGTAGGAGGCTGGCTGCACAAGAGGAAGTCAGCTACAATGTAGGGAACATCTGCGATCTGCATTTCATATCAGATTCAGCGTTTGACCTAGTGCTATGCAACCTTGTTCTTCTCAATATCGCGTGCCTTCAGGAGTCGCTAGGTGAATTCAGCCGAGTGCTTCATCCAGGAGGCATACTCGTGTTCTCAGTGGTGCACCCAGCATTCAACGTCTATGGGCCTGGTTCATGGGAAATGGGAGAGAAAGACCTAGAAACACGGAGGAGAGCTGGACAATACTTCAAGGTTGACAGCTATTTCGATGAGAAGGAATATCAGCGATATTGGAGGACGCGCAAGGGAGAGAAGTTCCCCGAGCAGTTCAGTTTCTATCATAGAACGATTAGCACTTACGTTGATGCTCTTATTTCCGCGGGATTCTCACTCGTCAGTCTTAGAGAACCTAGGCCTGTGTCTGACAACGCGTTTTTCAACCGAGAAAGAAGGATACCATTTTTCCTTGTATTCAAGGCAGAAAAAGTGTAGATGCCGCGACTACGCCCATACTCTTTTCCGCATGGATTCAATCTAGGAACGTGGTGAATCACTTGAGTGAAGACTCTCAAAACTTCAATGTCCGACTAGCTTGGACCGGGGGAAAGTCAGGCGATGTCATGGTGGAACATAAGCCGACAATCAAGATTGGAACCCCACCCGAATCTGAAGGGGAAGATGAATTTCACTCACCAGAAGATTTGTTCGTGGCATCTGCAACTGCCTGCTACATGAGCGGGTTCGTGGAGTTCACCAAGAAGATGCACATCAATTTCAAGTCCTTTGAATGCGATTCTACTGGAAAGCTGGAGTCAGTAGGCCGAAGCTACGAGATAACACGGATCGACATGAAAGCAAGGGTGGTCATTGAATCTGATAGTCTCAAAGGCAAGATGGAGAGAGCACTGGAGCTTGCTGCCAAGTACTGCTTTGTAGGCAACAGTATGAAATGCCCCATCACACACGTAACCGAAGTACTTGTGGAATGACCACGGTGGGAAGAGTTACAGCTAGAACCAAACCCTTTTCCTGAGGGTGCTTCTAGAAAATGCTCAGGTGTATACTATGACTGATGAGTCCCATGAGTATCATGTAACAATCGACTGGACACAAGACCGGGCCGGTAACCTGACTGTCGAGGGAAAACCAAAGGTGCAGGTAGCCTCCCCTCCCGAGTTCGGAGGACCTGAAGGCATCATATCGCCTGAGGATCTGTTTGTTGCCGCCGCGGCATCGTGTCTAATGACTACATTCGTAACCTTCACTCACAAGATGAGATTCGATTACAAAGCGTTCACATGTGAGGGCGTAGGGACACTTGAAAGAGTAGAGAAGGGCTTCCAGTTCACAAAGATACTGCTCAAGGCAACTGTCACTGTTGACTCCGGGGATCTCAAACCAAAGGCGGAAAGAGCTCTCGAGTTGGCCAGCAAA
Source organism: Candidatus Thorarchaeota archaeon (assembly GCA_030642465.1). Lineage (GTDB taxonomy): Archaea > Asgardarchaeota > Thorarchaeia > Thorarchaeales > Thorarchaeaceae > WTCK01. Next base: position 1,618 of record DAOWNS010000011.1, read on the forward strand.
TACTGCCTAGTAGCGAACAGCATGAAGTGTCCTGTCGAGCATGAGAATCATGTAGTCGTGAAGTAAACTGCAGAGCACACTATTCAGGCTCTGTCGGGGGCGGTTTCACGAATATTACTTCATTCGTTTCTGGAATTATAACATCAACGAAGCCATCACCTGATGGTTTTCCAAAACCAATCGTGTCTATGCCATGCATTGCCTGCAAATCCCTAGCCCACAGCTTGAGTTTATCTGAAACATGGGCTTCCGGCACTCCTTGGCGGAGCGACAGCCCACTCTCACGTTTGAACTTCCAGAATGCTGCGTTAGTCTGCATCAACAAGCCCGTGTGCTCAGTCATTTCTGAGGTCCACTCTTCCTGTGGGGAGGGGTATGCCTTTCGGTGTATACCCTTCGGATCATAGAGCTCTCGATAGACCCGGTCGGTGATGAATGGGGTGATGGGCGCTAAAGCCTTCAGGATGACTTTCAATGTTTCATGCAGAGCGAACCATGCGGATTCTTGCTCCTTCTCAGTGAACGTGCCTTCGCCATTGAAACACCGTCCCTTGAGCATTTCTAGGACGTGGTCCGCAAAGAAATTCCATGCAAATCTTCTGATTTCAATTGCGGGCTTGTGGAAGTCCAGAAGGTCACAATCAGGCAGTATCCTCTCGACCGTCTTGTTAGCCTCTGCAAGAACCCACTGATCTACTGGAGTCAGGTCTGCGAATCTCATTTTCTCTGGTACCGGAAACATGGAAATGAAACGTGCAATATTCCAGAGCTTTGTCATGAACTTCGACACGCCAGCAAGTCGGTCTTCTGAGAAGCGTATATCGCTGCCAAGTCCAGCCTCAAGCACTCCGAAGAACCGTATTGCATCTGCGCCGTACTTTTCCACAAACGGCATCGGTGGTGGTGAGTTGCCCTTTGACTTGCTCATTGCCTCGCCATTCTCGTCAACCACGAATCCTGAAACCCAAATTTCCTTGAAAGCTGGTTTCCCTGTCAGCTGATAGATTCTCAGGAGAGAGTAGTATAGCCAAGTTCTCACAATATCCTTACCCTGCGGTCGCAGAACATTGCCGAAAGCCTTCTTGAAGAGATTATCATCTCGCAGATAGCCAATTGCTTGCAGGCCGCTTATTGAGGAGTCCATCCATGTGTCGAAAGTTCGTTCTTCTCCTCTGAAACCCTTTTCCGCACTGCACTTGGGGCATTTCTTGAATGGGGGGTCTTCCTTCCACGGCTGGTAGTACCTAATCTCACCAGATTCGGGCAAGACTGCCTCACCACATGCATTGCAGTACCAGATTGGTAGCTCCGTGCCATAGTATCTGCGTCTGCTCACTGGCCAATCCACGGAAACCCTGTTCAACCAATCAATGAGTATCTGCCTGTGAAAGCTGGGAAAGAACGGCGTTTCATTCGTTATCTTCATCAAATCATCAATGAACTCGACTTGCTTGACATAATACTCCTCCATTGCTATGAATTCAATGGGAGTCCTACTGCGCCAGCATAGGGGCACTCTCTGTATTGATTCCTCCTGTTTGAACAGGAATTTCCCCTTCACGAGAGCCTCAATCACCCTCATCCGTGCCTCTGAAACCGTTAGACCAGCGTATTCTCCCGCGGCCTCAGTCATCGTGCCATCAGGTGAGATGGCCGCTATGGGTTTCAGTGCGTAGTCACGAAACGCCATGATATCAGCTTGGTCACCGTAGCTACAAACCATCAAAGCACCAGTTCCAACATCCATTTGAGCTGTGGGACTCTCAATGATTTGCACCTCATGGCCAAAGACTGGCACCTTGGCTTTCTTGCCAACATAGCTACGATAGCGTTTGTCATCAGGATGGATGAATATGGCGCCACACGCACAGAGCAGCTCTGGTCGCGTCGTGGCTATCTCTATTGGATCTTGTCCTTCCACTTGGAAGTAGAGGTAGTGCAGGGTTGTTGGACGCTCTGAGTACTCAACTTCTGCGTCAGCAATTGTCGTACCACATTCGAAACACCAGTTATTGGGTCGTACACCATTGTACACTAAACCCTTGTTCCAAATATCGATGAATGTCGCTTGAGTTACCGCTCTGTATTTTGGACTATCTGTACGATAGCTACCTTCGTCATCATAAGTGTTGAAGCCAAGACCAAGTCGCTTGAAGCCTGCAACAGCGATTTTCTCATCCTCGTCCAACAGCTCTCTGCACTTCTGGATGAATATCTCCCGTGGAGTGGTATGCATATTCAATCCAAGATCTCTTTCAACCCTCACTTCCACTGGGAGACCGTTGCGGTCTATGCCTAGGGGGAAGTTAACCTCTAGTCCCTGCATCCGCCGATATCTGGCAATCTCATCTATTTGCGTGTAATGAACAACCTGCCCGACATGCATTGGACCTGAGAGATATGGAGGCGGGGTGTCTATCGTGAAAATCTCCTTTCCCGAGTTAGGATCAAAGGCATACAGATCTTCATCGAACCATATTTTCAGTATTTCTTCCTCTGCCTCAGGTTTCCAGCGTTTCGACGTTATTTTGGGTTTGAACTTTGTTGGCAAAACATCAGTCTCCTTGATGTCAGCAAGGGTCAGCTTGTACCGCTTCAGCCACGCACAAGTGATGGCTCCTAAAAGGGTTATGGACAACTGCCGTTGACTTGTACAATACTGAACATTTTCGAATATGGTCTTATATACTCAAGTCGTGAAATTAGTTCCTGAGGTCAAATGACAGAAAATGACTTCAAGGAGTACGTTCCCAGTGCCGCTCTTGGGAGGACAAAGACTCCCTGTCCAAGTTTGTCCAGCTTACAATGAACGGCTATGGACAAGATGATTTGGCTAAAGCCGTTAATTATGAAACCTGCGCGAAAAAGAAGGAGGAGAGGGGTCGGAGATGTACCGAGCTCCCTCATATCGCTTGCTTTCAGCCCCACAACTTCTTACCAATAAGAAGTCCGATGATGAGAACAACGGGTACTGAAGCAGCCACATAGATTAGTGGAATTCCCATGAAGGGATCAATCACAGTTCCCGGACCGACACCAGCAGTACGAACAAATGACGTGCCCACGGTGTATCTTTGTGTGGCGTTTTCGTTATGCAGATGCATTGCCGTTGAGAATGCCCAGTTCAGCGCTATGCCATCGGAATCATACGAAGCTGCGAATGTGTATGTGTAAGTTCCATTAGCTTGCTGAAAGTTGCCACCCACCTCAATTGTGCCGTTCACATTGACGATGATCGTGAAGGTAAATACACCTTCATTGGCAGACTCCACGATTGAACTGACAGTTGAATCGCTATTGACATCTGCTACTGCATTATTCCAGTCCACATCATGTGTCATCCATATGGGATTCACCAATAGATGCCGGCCTGGATTGCCAAATGATATGCTAGGATAGATATCGATGTGTGTAGATTCAGCCAGACTATCATTATCCGGATTGAACGTGGATAGCTCGAAGTACACCTTATTGTCTTGGAATGGAGTTGTGTAGTTCTCATTTGTTGGCATGGACCCAAAAGCAAAGCCTTGATAGTTGTATTCTATCAAGTCCCCAGCTGTCACATTCATTATCTCTATCTTGAACTGTCCACTCCATGCGGATGTGAAGAGTGGACTGTTATCTTCCTGATAACTCGACTCCATCCACGTGCCTGTGAAGTAGTATGTATTGCCGATGATGGCAGCGTGCGTTACTCGTGGCGACATGGCCAGTAGGAGGATTCCCATGGTCAGCGCGAGTAATAACATCCTCTCTGTTTTCATATGGTTCACCATATTGGTTGAATTAGTTCCATTTCCTCTTATCCACATATAAACTGGTGTCGTGTAGTTGGACGTTGTGCAAGCACAAGGGCGCTCCAAAGCTTCGAAGTCAGCAATGTAAACAGTTAACTAGTAGTTGTTAACTATAGTTCAGCCATGAGGTACGCAAAGCTTGGTCAAACGGGCCTCAATGTTTCACGTCTGATTCTGGGGACAATGCAGATGGGGTGGTTGGTGGACGAAAAAACAAGTCACAAGCTGCTCGATGTGGCCCTTGAGGCCGGGCTAAACACGATTGATACTGCTGACATCTACTCAAAATGGGCTGAAGAGTCGCATTCAGGGAAGTCCGAGGAAATCATAGGTCGATGGCTCGTCGATCAAGATCGCGATGAGATTGTGCTGGCAACCAAAGTGAGGGGTGAAATGAGCCCCAATCCCAATGACTCCGGGCTCTCCCGCAAGCACATTCTGGAATCAATCACTAGAAGTCTAGATCGGCTCAATACAGACTACGTTGATTTGTATCAAAGTCATTCATCTGACCCGGAAGTCCCGCAAGAGGAAACCCTTCGCGCATATACGAGCCTTGTTGATGCCGGCGTCGTTCACTATGTGGGAGCATCAAACTTCACAGGAGCAGAACTGGTTGATTCGTTTTGGATGAGTGATAAGCATGGACTTGTCAGATACGAATCACTTCAACCTCCTTACAGTCTAGCCCGTAGAAGGGACTATGAGAAACATCTGCAGCCAGTAATTGAGATGCACAACTTGGGCGTCATTAGCTACAGTCCTCTTGGCGGAGGTTTCCTGACTGGAAGATACTCAGAAGATACTGCACCTGAATCAAAGAGAGCTGCAACCACGAAGACGAGATACTACAAAGAACGAAACTTCAAGATAATCGAAGTCTTGACTGAGATTGCCACGGATCTGGAGGCTACTGTTGCGCAGGTTGCTCTAGCATGGGTCTTGACAAGGGATACAATCACAGCGCCCATCATAGGGGTCAACTCAGTGGAACAACTAAAGGAGAATCTTGCATCCTTGGAGTTGAAGCTGTCAGAAGATGCCGTCAATCGATTGAATGAATCGTCTGATTGGACCGAAGTTGACCAAATGGCGCGTTAGAGGGCTTGCGGTCTGACTCACTAACGGTCGAAATTTCGATGAACTGGTCAATTTTAGAGAGTTTCATTAGTCGCCCTCAGAATGATAATGCGAATTCACCATGCGGACAGTTCTGAAGCTTGGAGGCTCACTCCTCTATGATGAAAACGGTCAGGTCATGATTGATAGGGTGAGAGAGTACGCAAAGGTTGTGAAAGCACTCCTTGCGAAGGGGCACGAGTTTGTCATTGTTGTTGGTGGAGGGAAGCCCGCGAGAGTATTCATCTCCGCAGCCCGAGAACTTGGGGCGAGCGAGGCTCAATGTGATTGGATTGGAATCAAGATGGCAAGGCATAACGCGGAGCTGCTCTGTGCAGCCCTGGGAGATGCAGCCTTTCCTAAGATAGTGGAAACGCTTGATGAACTTGAGGTTGCATTTCAGCACGGCAAGGTTGTCTTGATGGGGGGTTTAACCCCGGGGCAATCAACCAACGCCGTTGCTGCTCTCGCCGCTGAATCTATTGATGCAGATATATTGTTAAATGCCACAAACGTGGACGGCGTGTACGACCGGGACCCGAAACAACCTGGAGCCAAGATGCTCAAGAGCGTTGATATCAAGGAACTCAGGTCTATTCTCTCGGGCAGCGGAACACGAGCTGGAGAATACAAGCTATTTGATCCCGTTGCCATCAAAGTAGTGGCGCGGTCCAAGATCAAGGCGATAATATTCAATGGTAATGATCCAGAGAATCTCCGTCGCCTTATTGGTAAGGGTGAAGAAATTGGAAGCTTGGTGGTGTATGGTTCCGATGAATGAAACTACTGGAGAGTCACAAGAAGTGCAGAAATTGCTTGAGAGAATTTTCTCGTCCCGAGCTCAGACAAGGGTAGTTCAACATTTTCTGGACCGCCCAAAGGAGTTCTTCAACCTGAGTAGAATCGCCAAGGAAACAGGACTAGCTCACTCCACGATTCATCGAGTCATGCAGCCGCTCGTTGATCTGGGGCTTATCAAGGAGATTAAAGTGGGTCAGCAGATACGTCTGTTCATCTTGGAAACTGAAGACCATAAAACCAAGATACTCGCGGACTTCTATAGCCAGATTAAACCATTTCTTGAGAGCTAGGCAAGTCGCTCCGCCCACACAAAACCCCTTATAAAGCGCCTCTTTATAAAGGGTTAAAAATCAAGTTTGCCACCCACGAGTAAATCCAAGGAGCTATGACATTGACCAGACCGAAACCCACTACCCAGATTCAGAACGTTGTTGCCTCAGTAGTGACCAACAGCACTCTTGATTTGGATGAGATAGCGGCTACCATGCCAAATGTTGAGTTCGACCCAGAACAGTTTCCAGGACTGGTCTACCGACTCAAGAAGCCAAAGACTGCGACACTCATCTTCAATACGGGCAAGATGGTATGCACAGGAGCCAAGAGCGAAAAAGACGCAAAGAGGGCCGTACATAAGATTGTGAAGACTCTCCGGGAGTCTGGAATCAAGATTCCGGGCAGACCCGCCATTACAGTACAGAATATCGTTGCCAGTGCCAGTTTGGGAGCAGAGCTAAATCTTGAGCTCGCCGCTGTGACTCTTGAGAACAGCATGTACGAGCCGGAACAATTCCCAGGTTTGATCTACAGAATGCGAGACCCCAAGGTTGTGATTCTACTCTTTGGGTCGGGCAAGATAGTCATTACCGGTGCAAAGTTTGAACACCAAGTGCCTGAGGCAGCCGAGAAAGCCCTGAATCGCCTGTTGGAGCTCGATATCGTGCGAGTACCCGAAGGCGAAGATTGGTCAGAAGAATAGCAGCTCTTCATGATCGACCCGATAGTTGTGCTTCCTTGTGTGCGACAACTGCAAGCTTAGTCTGCAACACAGACCTGAATCTAACAAAGGGCACGGAAATGGCTATAAACGGACCTAGTCTTCGGTCTTGTGAAACGTGCCGAGGTAGCCAAGCGGTCAACGGCGGTGGGCTCAAGATCCTTCAAGCCTATGGCTTGACTCCAATGGGAAATCCACTCTCGTAGGAGTACAGGGGTTCGAATGGCTCTGCTTGATGCGCAGCCCGAAAATCCCCTCCTCGGCACCAATCACTCTTTTTTGTAAGTAGAAAGAATTGGTTTGTGTGAATTCGAGAGAAAAAATGGAGCTTAGAAGCGCCAATCTGCATGATTGAAAAAAGAGAAAAAGCGCTCACGTTGCTTCCAGCGCGAGCACTTCAGTAGCGGAGCATGAGTCAGGAGAACTAGAAAGAGTTCCAACGGTCTTGCCGTTGCTTCCAATCATCTAGATCTATCTCCTGAAGTAGGTAAAAGCGATTGCCTTGGTTGATACCACGGTCTTTTGAGTATTCTTGAGTAGTGATCGGTAATCTTTCGCGAGAGCCATGTCCTTTTCACCTCACAACAGTCATGTAAGCGTAGACAAGAGCATCAGTTGACTGAGTCTTGACTGTCTTCTTGTTCATCAGCACAGACGAGTTCCGGTTGTTTGTTGCCAGAGCCATCATATTTCACAATGAATACAACTCAGAATCAGTATATAATGCGGAGCCACAACTGAGGGTCACAGAATAGAGTCACATCTTGTGACTAGTAAACACGTGATTTACGCTCTGGCTAGCACAGGAATTCCAGCCCGACCTCAATATTCTTGGTCAAGAATGTGCTTCCCATTCGTCAGAGAATGGATCGATTGACCGTACTGCATCAGCCATAGCCTGAATATTTTCTTTCGGAGTATCAACGGTTATGACACACCCGGGGGCAATCATGAGTCTGACCAAGCCTGCCTCACGGGCGGCATCAAAGATCTGCGCCTTAACCTCATCAGGAGAACCGGTCCGTAGCGTGCCCATGTGATCTATCCCTCCAAGAACTGCTTTCCGAGAGATTGTCTTGCCTTCTCTCAGCGAGAGAGCAGCGGTTTGATCTTCCCAGTTGATTGCATCTACACCGGGCGTCTTCGCAATCTTCTCGAAGCGAATCTCTTCGTTCTTCTCCCTGGCGTGGAGGTGCAACGCAATGAAATCAGCCTTTCCACGGAGCTTTTCTACTATTTTCAAATCGTAGGGAAACACGAACTCGTTATACTGCCTCTCTGATATGGATGAGTGAGTAGAATGCTGGGATGCAATGAAGATGCCATCAGAGCCTGCATCAAGAACGGCTCGACCAAAGTCAATCATGACATCGGTAATCATATCGAGGGCGCTTAGCATAACTTCAGGAGCATCAACTATGTAGTCGGTGAACTTGCCCATACATAGCTTGTCTGCCACTAGAGCTGTGTCGAACACCGTAGCCATTGTTGGGACTAGACCTTCAGTGTACTTACTGACTAGTTCTACGGCCCTAACTTGATTGCCAAGCTCTCCCGCATTGACATCCAAGGGCTCCAAGGTTTCCCAATCACTTAGCCGCTCAACAGCACAGCTTGCACATGTGGTGGAACCGGAGATAGCTCCATCATACACTGCTAGACAGCCCCAATCGACAACTGCATAGCGGCCATGGAAGCTTATCTTGAGTAGATCATGATCGAATTCGCGATGAAACGCAATCTCCTCTTCAGCAAGTCCCTCTGGAGTACGGTCTTTCTCAGGATGATGCTTCCATACGGAGAAAGGTATCTGAGCTCCCAGATTCCCCAGTAACGTCTGTTTGAGCAGGTCAAACTTCGACATGACAAGATTACGGTAAGTATTGAGGAATAATGAGGTTTTCGCACAGGCTCAAATGGAATTCAAAATCAGGAAAAACGCGAATTATGGTGCATTTTCCAATTCTCAGCCGAATTCATCATGGATATTGGGAGAATCCATTAGGAGAATTGCATCAGTCCAAGGCGTATGGCTATATAGCGACGCGGAGGCATCAAGAACGCGCATTCAGTAAGTCGGGAAGATGTATGGAGGAAACGCATTGGATAAAAAGACAGCCCTCTACGGACCAAAAGAACTGTTGGCAATGGATGGACTCGACGAGCTGGACAGAATGAAAACGGAGCCCAATCCATTCTGGAATCGTGCTAGACTTGACATCACATGGAGTCTGCCTGTCATGTCCGGACTCACCAAATTTGATCGGATTTCTCTGCAGCCAATGCGGCAGGCGACACGGGAGGAGCTCTCTCTTTTTCATGACCCATCGTATATTGAAACTCTCGAGCTGTTTGGAAACACGGGCTCAGCGTTCTCTTCACGATTTGGGCTCGACACGGATGAGTGCCCTGTATTCCAAGATGTCGATAAGTATGCCAGCCTCCCTGTGGGAGCAGCTATAGATGCTGTGATGGGAGTGGCTGAGGGTCGATTCAAGAACGCTATGTCATTCGTGGGTGGCTTTCATCATGCAATGGAGAGCAAGGCTGCAGGATTCTGCTATCTCAATGATTGCGTGATTGCCATCAAGAAATACAAGGAGAAGTATCCCAACAAGAAGGTCCTGTACCTCGACACAGATGTCCATCATGGCGATGGTACAGCAGGCTTTCTATGACGACCCAAATGTCCTAACAATTTCAATGCACGAACTTAGCATGGGCTTCTTTCCTATGACCGGAAGACCTGAAGAAGTTGGAGTTGGTGCGGGCAAGGGCTATTCCGTAAATATACCGTTGCCCCCACTCACTGATGATGTTGAATTCTGGAGGGCATTCGAGAACATTGTCGTGCCTATATGGCTGGCTTACAAGCCTGATCTCGTGTTCTGGGACGTTGGTGGAGATGCTCACATGGGGGATCCTCTTGCCGATCTGATGCTGACTTATGATACATATCATCGACTCTCATCGACTGTACAGCAGCTAGTGCATTTGGGCAACAAGAAGCTCGTAGTAGTAGGAGGAGGGGGCTATAACCCGGTGGCCACGGCCAAGATATGGACCATCGTGCTAGCAAGCCTGGCCGGAGTCGCTCTGCCGCCAGTCCTCCCAGCTGAATGGATAGAACTGTGTCAGAGATATGGATTCGAGGTGAAGCGCGGCGGATGGACCGATAAGCCAAGGCGGATGAATGATGAGCATTATCCTAAGGTCAAGAGAGCACTGGATGAAACTATCGAGAAAATCAAGAAACTCGTATTTCCCACCTTTGGACTAGAGTAGTCAGATTCAGTCCATTCGCAATAGTGTGCAGTTCTACTTCTTCAGGCCCAGAAGACATCTATGACGGGTGTCGTCGATATACAGTTCTAGGAGGTCGAAGGCTCTGAACACGCTTGTCAGCTCCGTGGGCGTGAAGTAGTGATGGGGAATACCACTTTCAGGGCCTCTGTACGGTATGTATGTACCCTCCTCCACCTCCTGCAAATCCCAATCATGTTCCTTCTCCACTGGCTCCGTATGCATTACAGGAACCGAAACGAACAGAATGCCCCTTGGTTTCATTATTCTCTCGACCTCACTCACTGTGGTCAATATGTCTGTCATGAGGTTGTGGTGAATCACCTGAACGGAGATCACCGCATCGAAAAAACCGTCCGTGTACGGAAGCGGCCTTTCCATCCTGTGCGTCCGAATGTCTGCTGTCAATCCTTCCTCATCCATCCATTGACGAGTAAGTGACAGAGCTCTGGGAGAGGAATCGAATCCGTACATCTCGAAACCCAATCTTGAAAGAAAGACAAGGTGACGACCAGTGCCACATCCCAAATCTAGTATCTTGGTCACATCACGGTTTCGGAAAATCTCAACCAGTCGGGTCATATCGCGATGTGGCTCTTCGAAGACGCGGCCTTGCTCCGTGAATATGTCATCCCAATCAGGCATTATTATGAGAGAACAGAAGCGTTGTGAGATATTAATTTCGTTTCATGAGGCGAAAGTGTTGGAGACGCGCAAATGCAGCTCGTTTACGCATCCGATTCCTGTTTTTTGGTGTCGGTTCCAAGGTGGCTTTCTCTCGGACCTTAAATTCCTCGGGTCTGCAACAACCCTAGGAAAGACCTCAAGGTGGAATCGGGAAGATGATGCAAGTAACGTTAGATACAACAATTATGCCGAGTGTTGTCGCTGCCATAGTATCCATCGTGCTCTCGATGTATCTTTTCTTCCTGTGGCATAGACAGGAGAACCGTCTCTACAGCGACCTCCCCTTGGCGTTCAGTATCGTGTTCACTGCGCACGCTTTGAACCAGATGCTCCTGTCGCTCACCATGATTGGATTGATTCCGACAGGCTTGGACTTTTTCCGCGTACGTGCTCTCGTTGTCGGGGGTATCGCTTTGCCAATAATGGTTGTGCTTCTGAACATATGGCTACACAGGTTTCAGAAACACCATCTTCGAATTATGGGCCTGTTAACTGTATACTGGGGTGCGATTGCCCTGTTTGGACCCACTCAGGATATCATTATGATGCTGCATCTGCCATTGATCATCACGTTCATGGGCGGGATGGTGTTGACATTCATCATTACGTGGAGAACCGGTCGACTAAAGGAAGTAAGGAGTGACCTCATGGTCATCTCCACACTTCTCTCGTTGGTTGGCCAGGTTTTGCTTGTGCCCCTGTCCACAGCAGGACTAGGCCTTGTATCGGGAGCCATCGCTGTAGCGGCAACACTTCTCGCAACCATTGCACTGTCAAACCCATGGTATCGAAGAGAGCAGGCCTCTATCCCAATGACGAGTGTTACTGCTGAACACCATCTATAGTGTTGCAGGGAAAAAAAGGGTAGAAGGAGCCGCCTCTTGGCTGGCTCCCTCAAGTTCGAAACCTTCATGTTTCGTCAATATTGTCTAGTTCTTTGTGACCATCACTGTAATTGGTCCCATCTTCAGAGCGCGCTTGATTCGATTCGCGGCAAAGGAATGAGAAGGGATGACGTACTGTTCCCCAGCGGCCCTGCCACCAGAGTCCCTTATCCTCCTTGAGATACATCCCCACCTTCATCGATGAAACCAAGATGCTCCACATATTCGTAACAACGACTATGAAGACACCGATTGCCCAGAGCAATGCCAAGACTTCAGCTCCGCCGAAGGGCGTTGGAATCTCAACTGGCAAGTCCGCGAGTCGAATCAATACCCATTCCAATCCATCGAAAGCGTAGACCTGTTCAAGTGGCCATTGCATGTTGATTAGGAACATGCACAGGACCACCCAGGCACCTCCTAGAACCGCTTCAAGGAGCAGATTCAAGTTGTTCTCCCCAGCGATGAAGAAGAGAAGACCCTTCAATGCATCCACGAAAAGCAAGATTGCAATCACGTTCATGAATAGCAGGAAATCGCCTCTGAATAGAATTCGTATTGGTGACAGGAGAAGGACCATTGCGAAGAACATACCAAGAACAACTTCGGCTGCGGCATCCCAGCGACCTTTGGGTTTGAACACATCGATGCCAACGCCAAGGAAACTCTCAAGCACAGTCTTCTCGCTAGGAGGTGCTCCTCTTTTTTCAATAGCTGACAAACCAGCGATGATGATAGCTGCATAGATCAGCGATAGCGCTACTTGCAGCACTATCATTACGGGTATGTTGAATGGAAAGTTGGTTATTCCAACAACATCGAGAATCGAAAGACCCACAATATAGCTACCTATGATGAATGCAGCACCTAGCGCTACAAGCAGAAGAACTATTCGAATTGCCGGTTGAACATATTCAGCAGGAAGAGGCCCCACTCGTTTTCCAATGCCGGCATATGCATTGGCTGCTTCCTTTGGATCGCCAAATCGCTCTATAGCGAGCATGGCAGAGCCGTGTGTCATCTTGCCCTGACCGAGTGTTTCGGCTTCCTCTATCAGATGTGTTCTTATCTCAATAAGTGCGTCTTCGCTATCAATGGGAAGGTACACTCTAACTCGTTCCAGATACTTCTCAATCATGTTCGTTGGACTTCCACTCATTGCGAATCAGCTCCTTCGAGTAATCTCCTCAACTCATCCGATAACACAGACCATGTCTCTGTCATCATCTGCAACGCCATCTTACCATCTGCTGTGAGCTTGTAGTATTTCTTGGGCTTCTTAGGATCATCATAATTCCATTCACTTTCCAGTAGCTTCCTTTTCTCTAGGCGCCGCAGGAGAGGATAGACAGTCCCCTGTTCGAGTTGGAGGAATGATGCCCTTTCGGCCAGTGTTTTCACGATTTCATAACCGTATGCAGTCTGCTCATCCAGAATTGCTACGATTGCCAGTGAAGCGGCCCCACGCTTGATCTCCTTGGACCAACGCTCAATCTCTTCAAGTGCGTTCTTTCGACTCTTTTCCAAGATTAGGCCACCTCGTTGTGCGTTTTGTAGTTAGTGTTACTTATCATTGTGCATCACATTATACTGTGTATTGTACAGTAGTGTGTATCAAATGAATATAAAGCTTCCTCTCAGGGCGGTTTCAGAACTAGTGAATAAACAGATGTGATCGTCCGAACTAGATCTTGCTCGTGTTGAATTGCCTAGTAACGGGAATGACAAGAAAGCGAACCAAATAGAGGACGAGCCCTAGGAACAGGCAGATTGTGCAGGGTATGCATCGGTCACCTCAGGGTGAGGTACTGTCTTTGCGTATTCTATGCAGCATGATGCCTACGACTTGAGTGTTTTGGGAATGAATTGCTCATGCGGGTGAAACCATTGACTCACACTGTTCAGGACTGTCCACCCTATCGCCAGTGGCGATTGGACACGCCAAATCAGGTGCGACTAGATTCCGATGCAGGTCTCGGTGCGCTCGACGCCGTCCACATCGTGTACGGATTTCATTAAACGCCTGAGTCCTTCTACTGAGGGTAGTTCGGCCGTCATGATGACGTCATAAGGACCAGTCACTACCTCGGCTCGTGTGACTCCGTCAATTTCCTTAACCCCAGTGACTGTTTCCCAGACCCTGTCACCATCAGCGCGAATAAGCACATATACTGAAACCATGTTGACTCACCATTAGTAGCGTTGCTAGGTAATTCTAAATCAATGAGGGTTTTTAAAGTCATTCTGTTGGCGAGAGAAAAGAGGGTTTGGGGAGGGCATAGTTTCTAGCGAGTTCCATCAGAAGATTGATTCAGCGACCATAATCTAGTGGCATGGGAAGATAGCTTGGTGGCAAGATCAGAACCGATTAGAAAGAACGTATTGGTCATGATGGCCGGCAATACAATAACGACATCAGCCAACTCTCTCTGGATCATGTTTATGCCCTTCTTCTTTAAGGATATTGGACTGGATATTATCGTCATTGGTTTCATATTCACATTTGTGGCTTTGTCAAGGGCTTTAACCACTCTAATAGGAGGCCGTGCAGCAGATAGATTCGGAAGAAAGCCCATTATTCTGGTGGGTCGTATTATCTACGCAACCGGTCCTATGGTTATCCTGTGGTCCCTCCATTTTGTTGACCAATCGCCGCACTTGGCCGGACTGATCGCAGTTCTTGGATACATCTGGATGTTTGCGGGGAGTGGCGTTTCCCGACCTGCGTCATCCATGCTCTTGGTTGAGAGTAGCCCAGAGAAACAGAGAGGTCTTTCGTTCATGATTGCCACAAGAGTATTGCCGTCGATTCCACCCGCGATACTAATCCTTGTAGGAACTAGTTTCTATTTGGGCGGTCTTTTTTGGCTGGCATTGGTGTTTGGGGTTCTAGGGCTTTCATCAGTTGTCATTCTGCTTGCCGCGGGTCTCAAGGAAACTCTTGCTGCCCCTGAGAGTGTTCAGACTGAGATATTGCCGAGAGGAGGCAGAGGGTCTTGGTTTCTATTATTGATACTAATGGCGTTTGCCCTTGACGGAATGTCCGGTAGTGGGCTCTCATGGTATGTACCCATATTCGTTGGGGATATGGAATTGTATGGCCTGATGATTGCGATGTCGACTTTAGTGATTGCAATAGCATCTCTTGGGGCTGGCGCTCTCGTCGATAGATTTGGCACCCGCACAGCGATTGTTAGTGGTTGGACTCTCTTGGCAATGACCGTCGCAATCTTCCCATTCGCACACCAGTCTCTTGAGATACTGTTCCTCTACTCGATTTGGGCTGGTCTGGACATGGTCGACATTTCGGTCCCGCCGCTCATCATAGCTGAGCGGTATCCAAAGGAGAGGAGGGCTTCCGTCTTGGGACTATTCTCCACAACAACCTCGCTTGCAGGCATAGTAGGACCTTCAATGGTGTCCTTTGCACTCCTACTCGGAAGTGGTGTGCCATTCTTCCTGAAAGCTGTCATGAACTTGACTGGAGTGGCACTGTTTTACTTGGCGACACGAAGGTTAACACCTAGAGATTGAAACGTATCTAAAAAAGAAGGGGTTGGAGAGGGCCTTCCGGCCGCTCTCTCAAACTGATTCGAAACTATTTGATTCGCTCTTTAACCAAGAGTTCGACGACTGTTGGGTCAGCTAGAGTGCTGGTGTCACCAATCTCGTCAATCTTGTCAGCAGCTATGCGCTTCAGAATTCTACGCATGATCTTGCCGGACCGCGTCTTCGGAAGTGCGTCAGCGAATTGGATTTTTTCAGGAGTTGCAATTGGACCAATCTCTCTTCGCACATGTAGGCGTAGTTCCTGCCTGAGGTCCTCTGTCTTCTCCACGCCAAGCTTCAAGGTCACAAACACGTAGATTGATTCTCCCTTGATCTCATGTGGAAAACCGACGACTGCAGATTCTGCGACCGTTGGGTGCTTAACAAGAGCAGATTCAATCTCTGCCGTCCCCAAGCGGTGCCCCGAAACCTTCAGGACATCATCAATCCGGCCCATAATCCAGTAGTAACCGTCCTCGTCGAAACGACCACCATCGCCCGTCATGTACATGGGAAGTCCTGTATCAGGATTCTTGTATTGAGAGAAGTATGTGCTGACAAACCTGTCATGGTC
>DAOWNS010000023.1 GCA_030642465.1 Candidatus Thorarchaeota archaeon
AGAAGTGGTGCCGCTGTCGTGCGGGGTTCCAGCAACTTCAGCACCCATGTCGACAAGAAAGCCTTGAACCACTGAAACTACAACTATCACTTTTCCATGTGTGCTACCAGTGAATAGCTCAACTAATCCCTTCAGAAGCCCCCCCATCGTGCCCGTTCCACGCTTGGCAACAATTGCTCGAATGAGAATCAACCAGAAGACGTGAAGGCCCGCCATAAACTGACCGGCCCCAAAGGGTACTCCAAGGCTTAGATTGATTAAATTTCCCAAGTAGCCAACGAACGTGCTAAGTGAGCCACCTAAAGAGCCCAAAATGGCTACTGTGACGATATTCCGGGTTGAAATGGAGGAGTTCTGCTCGCTACTCAACCCGAAACCACCTCGATTGTTTCAACGTATCTCACCCATCGGGAACCTGCAGAGGGATAGACGAACCAACCCATGCCGGGTGCCGATGTCATTTGGCAATCGTTGTTACTGTAGCCTCCGTCGGATGGCATCATCGTCAATCTCATGCCGTTAGACCATTCTGGAACCAGCGACCCATTGAACTCAAAGGCAAGGATCATATCGCCTTGAATCGACTGCCATGAAGCATTAGGATAGACATTCCAGTAGCTGAAGTATTGTTCGTAGCCATCGCTAGAAGACACTCTTAGACGATTCGAAACGGTCATTCCACCAACTAGGTCAAGTAGGTCCGAAAGTTGGACTCCGCGGTAGGTGCCTTGGCCTCGCCAGTTACCGTATTGATTTTGGAATGATGAATAGCCCTCGGTAATGGGCATAGCCAGTAAGTCATCTAGGTTTAGTGTAACATCCTCGTCAATGCCTCTTACAAGAATCATGTTTCGCTCTATTGATGGTGAATCAAGAGTCACTGTTTCGATTGTCTGCAATGACCCGACGATTGTGACTTTCACATAATGGTAGATGCCACCATCTTCAGGGGCAGCATAGAGACTGGCTCCAGCGCCGCCAGTAATGACATAGCGAACACCCTCAACGACGCTGTTGTTGAACAAGTGGATGTGTCCAGTGAAGACTGTATCAACTCCACTATCTTCAAAGAGGTCCATGATTCGTTCAGCGGTTGTAAGATTAATCATCGAATGACTGCTTTCCGACCGGGGGTCGAATGGAGGAATATGTGTAAACACGTATTTCCGTTCTGCTCTGGAATCGGTGAGATCCGTAGTCAACCATTGGATTTCCTCTTCGGAAACATCGCCAGTTGAAGTGTTGAAGACTGCGAAGTGGGCTGGACCGAAGTCAAAACTATATGTCGATGGGCCAAAGTGCTGAAGATACCGTTCACCCCCATCCAGACGAATATCGTGATTTCCAGCTGTTGTGAACACAGGAACATTGCAGTCGTTCAGCGCATCCACGACATCTAGATACTGGGTTTCTTGGCCGAAAGGAGTGAGGTCACCGCAATGGAACACGAAATCCGGTCGATTCTCATTTGCAGCAGTCACAACCTGCTCAATGCCCCCCTGATAGCCTTGTGAATCGCCCAAGACATAGAAGCTGATAGTGTCCTCTGCATAGGGTACTCGTATCTGAACTAGAGCGACATCGTCGCTGGTGCTCACATCAAGTACTTCAAAGGAGGCCCCGTTAGATATTGTTGCAACATCTGCCCCGGAGATGATCTCTGCCCTAGTCACATCTATGTTGGTGATGTTGATAACAAAGCTGCCCACACCAATGTCGTTTTCCCATACCAGAGTTATATTTACATTTAGTCCCATTGCCCTAACAGTAACCAACTCAGAATCCTGTGAAGTGATGTATCCGCCCTCTACAAGAACTACTGGATTGTTCCTTGCACTTTGAAACGCGAAAAGAAAAATCGCAGCACCACTGGCTACAAGGATTAACACCAATGCAGCCAATGCTTTCACCTGCGGTTTCATCATGACACGCCTACACGACCAGGATAGTGGAGTGATATGTTTGGTCGTGCATATCAGCAAAGCATCATAATATGAACGTTTGGGGATGGCATTTCTTTGAGATGAGTGTCCTTGAACTAATCGATAGGAATCCCACTCTTTTCGACTAGGTTTGCAAGTGCTAGAATGTCATCGTCCTTGCGCCAATATGCTGTGCGTTTCAGGGTTTCCGAAATAGTTGTAATGAACAGGCCATCAATGTTCTTGTTCCGTTCCTCGCCACACAAGGAAAGGTATTCTTCAAGGAAATGCCATACCAGTTTCCTCTTTCGGGAATCGAAAACTGGCTTCGTGTCGAGTAGACTTGCGCTGGCCCCGCCAATATCAAGAATCCAGTGGCCTAATGTTGTTTCTTCAAAATCTAAGCCAACAAGTGCATTTTCAGCACAGATGAAGTTGCGTAGACGGGGATCGCCCTTTATCATATCGCGGATGGAATGATAATTGTAATACCACTTAGCTAGGTCATTTATCAGGGCGGGTTCGAACGTTCTGTTGATTCGCTCAGTTAGAGGTTCTCCGGAAATGTAATCCATGAGAATGACTCCATCGTCAGCGTCAACTACTCTGGGTACAGCAAGTCCATTCTCATGACTCAGTTTCAGTGCCATCAAGTCGGTTTTGAAATACTCTGTGACGAACATCTTGGCCACGAGATCTGGCATACCAGAATCTGAGTCCATGCCTATGTGAAGGACCACATTCTTCTTACTCTTGAAGCGTTGAATCAGCCGAACCTTAACATCTGGACCAAAGTTCTGCGTGAGAAGATTCTCAAGAGCTCGCGCTCTTGCAGGGTTCAGTTTGATGCCGTCAACTCCGGTAAGATTGTTACCAAGTTCCTTCACAATGTCCATGACGATAGCAAATTGGCTGTTCCGGTCTATTAGCCTATCGACTAGACCAATTATGTTTTAACCGGCTTGCCCAAGGCACCGACGGGCTTTGAGATGACAGGCAGAATCTGCAATGTTGAGAGAAACAAAGAGCGGTGTGGTTGCACCTATCCCGGATGCTCGAAAAAGGGAATCTGTTGTGAGTGCATTGAGTCTCATTGGGCCCACCGTGAATTACCAGGATGCCTCTTTCCGCCTGAAGCCGAGAAAACCTTCGACAGGTCTCTTGAGTACTTCCTTGAAGTTTGGACCAAGAAGCTTGGCAAAAATTAGGTGTGGCGGGCGCGCCAGTATCCAAGGGTCTAGACTAGGGATGACTGTACCTTTGATTTTCGTCTATTAGGGGCTGCTGATATTCAGTATGCCAACCTTTTGTTACACAATCCTACTATTGAGTCCGCAGGGATGCTTGAATTGATTCAGCTTTTCTCCTTTTCAGATATCTCTCAAGCAATTGAAGTAATGCAATTTCACCAAAGGCAACCAGAATGACACATGCCACAGTGCTGCTTGGAATAACCCAACCTCCCCCCAGTGGCTTTCGAATCACGTACCCCGCCCCTACCAACCTTCTACCGGATTGATTGCCTGTTCTTGTACGGTATATGTTCCCATCCCGTCCAACAGCCCAGCCATGTGTTTCATTGATGAAGTCTACAGCGTGTAGACTAATCCAGCGCGGGGGTAGCTCTTGTTCATACCAGTTCAATCCCCCATCTGGAGTATAAACGACACCCGTAACAGACCCCACCATCCAACCCTGTTTAGGGTTGATGAATTCTAGATCCATATAGTGCGAAGGTGTCAAATGTGAATAGGATGCTCTACTGGGTGGATGCCTTTCAATCCAGTATTGTCCATCTATCATGTGTGAAAAGTACCAGCTAGAGTAGCAAGCCCATCCCTCAGTTTCGCTCACTATTGCAAGACCAAAGGCTGTTTTGTTGGATTGCTGAGTCCAAGTCTGTCCCCCATCCTGACTGTGGTATATTCCATCAAGACCTCCCGCCCACATCAGTTGTTCTCCCACAAAACGAATCTGGAAGAGCGATGCATCAAAGGACCAAGATTCGACAAGCCTCCAGATGTGTCCTCCATCTACAGTATAGAGAAGTTCCCTGTTTCTACTTGTCCAACCATGCGTGGAGTTCTTGAATGCTACAGTGCGATAGGACCCAAGTGCTGCATTGTCCATATACCATGTTCTACCACCATCTGAAGTGTTCAGGAGTCCTCTGCTTGTAGCAATCCATACTGTATCAGAATCAACAATCTCGATGAATCTAGGACGAATACTCCAGTTCGAATAGGACAGGGTCCACGTATCTCCTCCATCTTTGGTTTGCAGCACAACTCCCCAGCCACCTTTCTCCCCTATCCCCGTGCCAATTGCTCCCTTTCCAGTTGCCCACCCATGTGATGAATTAAGGAAAGCAACATCGAAGAGACCTTCGCCTGTGTCGCGCCACGGATTTTCCAGTTCCTCCCAGATTGCCACTGGTTCTCTAACGTAGGTTTCCAGAGAAACGGTCAGGCTAATTGTCCCGACAATAGAGCATAGAAGAATGATTGAATATACTAGGACTTTCAACCACCTTGCGTGTTTCACTGAATACGGAACCGCAATCAATGGTTTACTTTCCCTTCAACCGTGATTTGTACCCCGTTGCTAATAATTCGTCCGAAGAAAGCAGCTTTGTGGAAAAAGCCCGTTAGTTTGCACTCGATGGGATTGATTCAACATCACTTTTCTTCTGAGATGTATAAAATGCAACATCGAAGAGATGGAATTCTGGTTTTTTTCTGTCATTTGACTTATTCCACAGGACTCCATTGATGGTTGGAAGAGGAGGGGGTGAAAATGAGAATGGCGGGCGCGCCAGGATTTGAACCTGGGACGCCCAGCTTCGAAGGCTGGTGCCCTATCCAGACTAGACTACGCGCCCTGAATTCACTCTAGCTTTGTTTGAACGACTCTTAAGGACTTCTATGCTGCAGTGTGGTTAGCGATGCACAAGCTCCAGCTCGTCGATTGAGAGTGATCCTCTGGCTTCGTATACTCTCCTTACTACTCGAAGTGCATCAAAAGTGATCCATTTGCTTGGAGTTCCTTTCCAGACTCCCAATGGCTTTCCTAATTCTGTTTGCTGAGTATCTTGGAAACCGTTGTCCGAAACTTGCACAATCCTAGACATCAATGTCCTTGACTGATGTTCGGTTCCTGATTCATTGAGGTCTGCTCTGCAAATCCTACTGAATCTGCGATTAGTCTTACGTCCTCTCCACAGGCGTTTTCTGTCTCCGTCCAACTGGCGGCGACCGAATTACATGGAGGCCTAACAATCTGCATTGAACATCCACACCACTGAGTCCTGAGCGGTACGTTATAACCACCTACAAAATGTCCAAAGGATTGTACAAGTTCTTGGCAGCTGTTGCATACCCTACTATCCTCCATGATTGCATTTCTTGCCTTCAAAACTTCGGGGTCATCATCAGCATAATCGAGATGGTCCTTCAAAGTGAAGAAACGAACTGATGGATTGTTGGATTCCAAGAGCCACTCAATTGGATGTTACTTCAAAACAGAGAGCCATTCACTCATTGTGTGCTTCTTCCTTCGGGTGATTCCAGCATCAGACCGGGATTTGCAGCATCCGGTTTAGTTCTTCAAGCGGATTGCCGTAAAGATGAATTTCCTTCATTTGAGAGTATTGGGACAAGGGTTTCAAATCAATACTTCGTAGCTCGTTGTAAGCTAGATTGAGCCCTCTCAGAGTTTCTATCTCTCCGATTGGCTCGAGAATAATCTCCTGCAATTTATTCTTGAATAGAATCAGAGAGTAGAACTTGACACACCCTTGGAGTGATGTCAGATCTATCTCGGACAACTGGTTATCACTGAGGTTCAATGTAATCAAATTGCGGCAGGATTTGAGAGGTGTTAGGTCGATAGACTTGAGTTGGTTCTTGTTGATTGAGAGCATTTGCAGGTTCCAACATGAGGCCAAAGGTGCGAGGTCCACCTGTGACAGATTGTTGAAGGCCAATGAAAGTTGCTGCATTTCAGTGCATTGCGTCAAGAATGAAAGGTCTACCTTTTTCAGTCCAATATTGGTGAGTCTAAGTGTCTTCAGGCCAGTACAATGTTGAAGAGGTGCAAAGTTTAGCTCTGCTAGAGGATTGTATGATAGTGATAGTTTTTTGAGATTCTTGAGCCTGCTTAGCGGGTTGAGGTCTATTCCTGTTAATGCATTATGACTGAGATCTAAGGATTCAAGTTGATTGCACTGACTGAGGGGACCTAGATCAATTTTCTCCAAATGATTTCGGGAGAGATTCAGTGATTCCAATGTCGAAAACTCATGAAATATCGACAAATCTATGGAAACTATGCCCATTTCTGATAGATTGACCCCAGTTTCGCCTTTGCTGAAAGACACCTGGTTGCTTTCCCCATTATTAGTCCGAAACTCGACAAGAACATTGCTCAAGAGCTCAGCACTTTCCCTACATTTTTTGAACATTTTAGGTAGTTTCTCCACGGGAACCTACGTTCATGACTCAAACATTTTGCGCATTTTGTTTTCGTTGGGATTCTTTACAACTCCCTTGTCTGTGATGATTGCTGTGATGAGCTCAGGAGGTGTCGTGTCAAATGCCGGGTTGTATACCTTGGCAGATGGAACTGTGATATACTCGCCGTTTATCATTCGCACTTCGTTTCCATTACGCTCCTCAATCTCAATATCATCCGAGTTAGTTTGCATGTCAATTGTGGACATTGGGGCTGCAACGTAGAATGGTATGTTGTGGTATTTCGCGGTAATTGCCATTGTGTATGTTCCGATCTTGTTGGTTACATGGCCCGTTCTTAGTATCCTATCGGCACCCACCACACAACAATCAATTCGTCCTTCACGGAAAACTGTACCAATCATGCCATCTGTAATGAGTGTTGTATCTATTCCGTCCTCCATCAATTCGAACACAGTCAGTCTGGCACCCTGTTGTCTGGGTCGAGTTTCAGCTGCATAGACTTTGATGCTTCCATCATACTTCTCGTGAGCCACACGAATTACTGCGCCTACTGTACCAAGATGTACCGTTGCAAGAGACCCTGCATTGCATATTGTTTGAATTGTAAAGCCGGGTTTGATCAGAGGTAAAGCATACTCGCCTATGCTTCTGCACATGCGAATATCTTCCTCAGCGATTTCTTTGGCTTCGTCAACCAGAATATTGACTATGTCGGCCGCACTGCCTTTGCTGTTTCGTGCCACACTGAGCATACGTGATGTGGCCCAAGTGAGATTAACAGCTGTTGGTCGTGTGTTCAACGTTACAGCAGCCTTCTCCAGAAAATCAAGCAGCTCGTCCTTTGCTTTCGATTTGCTCTCAATTGCGGCCAGTGCCATTCCCATTCCTGCAGCGGCCCCAATGGCAGGAGCACCGCGAATCTCCATTATTTTGATAGCGTGAGCGACCCTCTCATGACTCGTGGTAATGATATGCCCAGTCACCAAAGGCAGCTTTGTCTGGTCGACAAGTCTGACTGCCTGCTCTTCGTCAAGCCACTCGATTGTCCTAAACATCTTTCAGCCCTCGCACATGGTCGGAGAGTAGATTGTTCAATGTGCTAATAATCTTCTGAGCGGCCTTGCCTATCTCAGGGGTCAGCCCCTCACCGAATTGGATGTCTTGGGGTTGAACCCCAAGAAGAATCGTCTGAGCACCAGTTTCCTGCTCCAGATACATCATTAGAAAGGACAAAGGCATGCTGTGTGTGCTAATCGCAATCCCACCAATCCTGTCTTTCGTGACTAATTCGATATGACCAGGCGGTTTTCTCATGTCTGCGGCATCAATCATTATGATTTTTTCCGCTTTGAACTTCGCAAGCGGTCGTGCGAAAGCTTCGGGAACCGATCCGACATTCTCGACCAAAAGGTTTGGACTTTCTACATTGAGCCCATCAATGATGAATGGGCCGACCCCATCATCTGTCCTAAGTTCGTTCCCGATTCCTAAGATTGCAATCCGTCTTGCGTCAGAAATGAACGTCTTCAGGCTGGCCTCTATATCTGTCACGAACCTGCCGTTTCTCGGGTCGGCTATTAGTTGTTGTCATCTAACGCGTCGAAGGGTTTTTCACAAGAGCAACCGGGCCTAGGTAAAATAGGCGATTAGGAATTGTCAAACGATGATGGAGAAGGCCCAGATTTGGAGCCGATTGATCCATTTGATGAGGATGAGATTATAGAAGAACCTCCAGAAGCAATGGTGGAACCAGCTGAAGCCGTCTTCGATGGAGAGAAGGGCTTCGTCGCCAAGGAAGATGCAGACCGGATATCACGTCAGGGGTTCTATGGTGTTAGACTTGACGATGGAAGACTGGAGCTTGAGCCAATCGAACTCATACACTTGATTGATTGGAAGAGAGTTGTTGCTAAGAATGCCGCTGGAGAGAGAATTCAAGCCAGCAATATTGTCAGTGAATTGATGGAGAGAACTCCTGAACTGTGGGTCAATTACTTGGTCTTTCGAGACCTAAGAAGCAGGGGATTTGCAGTCCGTCAGGGATTCGGAGGAGGATTGGGCTTTCGAGTCTATGCACGCGGAGACAAACCCGGTACCACACCAGCAAAGCAGTTGATTTACGTGCTCAAGGAAGGAGTTTCCATAACTCTCGATGAATTAGATAGAGTGACTGAAGCTGCATCTGCCGCCAGGAAGAAACTTGTGTTTGCTCTTGTAGACCAAAATGGTGAAGTGAACTATTACAGAGTTTCACAGACAGTTCTAGAGAATCGTAGTGGTGAAAGCGAATGACAGACACCTCAAATGAAGATGAATTCGAAACCGAAGAGATTGTGAAGCTTGAAGCCTTCTTTGATGACCATACAATGTCGGTTCATCTTGTTGAAAACAATCCGCCCAGAGCGAAACGTGGTGAACCAGGCAATTGGGAACTTGTTGCGCTGTCAGATCGGCTTCTCACATGTGAGGAAATGGAAATTCTTGCAGAAGCAATAATGGAAAGCGCAAGATACGACAAAGCCTCGTTCATAGAGATAGAAGAGCACGGGGCTGCTGTGGTTCAGCTTAGAAATCTGAGAATTGCGATTGCTAGGCCCCCATTCGCCGACAAGATGGAGATCTCTGCAATTCGTCCCATTACGAAACTGAATATTGAAGATTACAAGCTTAGTCCGAAACTAATGAAGCGCCTCGAAACTCGAGCTGAGGGTATCTTGGTTTCTGGATCACCAGGTTCAGGAAAAAGTACTTTCGCTGCAGCTCTTGCGGAGTTCTACAGCAAGAAAGGCAACGTTGTTAAGACACTTGAACAGCCACGCGACCTTCAGGTCACAGAGGACATCGTGCAGTATTCCCCACTGGATGGCAGTATGGAAAAAGCTGCAGATATCCTATTGCTTGTGCGCCCAGACTACGTAATCTACGATGAACTCAGAAAAAACGCTGACTTTCAGGCCTATTCGGACCTAAGGTCAGCGGGCGTGGGAATGGTGGGAGTAGTACATGCCGGCTCGGCCATTGACGCAGTTCAGCGTCTTATTTTGGGCGGGAGGATCGAACTTGGCCAACTGCCTAGCACTGTTGATACTGTCCTTCATATTGAAGCAGGTCGCGTTGCCAAAATTTCCTCACTCACTCTCAAAGTGAAACTCCCAACAGGCATGGGAGGCAGTCAGAGGGATTTGGCAAGGCCTGTCATAGAAATACGTGATTTTGATGTGGGAGTTCTTGAGCATGAAATTTTCTCGTTTGGCGGTGAGAAGATTATAGTACCTGTGAGGGGCGGAATGCGGCCTGAGGTCAGGCTACGGCGTAGGAGTCCTAGGCGAGGCGCTCCAGGGCAGTCAGTACCTATCAGTGTAACCTATTCCAAGAAGAAAGTCACGATCACTGCTGGTCGGAAGTTCGCAAAAATGAGGATAGAGGTCTTTGCTGATGACCACTACCTTCTAACAACGGTCATCGGCCGCAATGGCGAGAGTTCTATCCGAATCAAGACTAGGCAAGGTGGTACGCTGGTTGATGCACTCGAGGGAAATTCAGTAATCACTGCGAAAATTGCGGAATAGTGTTTTGCTGATAAAAAACTACACAAGCTTTAACAACGGATTGGCCGCACGGTTTCGTTTGTGGGCCCGTGGCTTAGCATGGATAGGGCACTTGCCTCCTAAGCAAGGTTTCCCCGGTTCGAATCCGGGCGGGCCCGCCATCATTTCTTCAGCACGCGCGCGCCGGTTTCTGTGCCAACATGCACCTCGTCAGTCATGTCAATGAAGAGTCCAGTTTCTACCACGCCGGGAAGCATCTTCAGATCTATTGCAACTTGTCTTGGTTCACTGATTGGCTCGGAAAACTTGAGGTCAAGAATGAAATTTCCATTATCAGTTATTATGGGACCCATTTTCTTCTGAGCCTGTCGTACGTTCGGAGTGATTCCCATCTCCACGATTTTCCTCCGAACGACGCCTAGCGAGAATGGGAGCACTTCCACTGGAATCTCGAACTTAGTAGCAAGACGCTCTACCAATTTGGATTCATCCACTATGATGATTAGCTTCTTGGATGCTGATGCAACTATCTTTTCCTGAAACAGAGCGCCACCTCCGCCCTTCGTCAGGTTAAGGTCCTTGTCAACTTCATCGGCACCATCAATAGTCAGAAGTAATTCAGGATTCAAGTCCAGATTCGTGAGGGGTATTCCATGTTCTATAGTCAATTCATAGGCTTGATAGGAAGTTGGAACGACAGTTATGTCGATACGTCCATTCTGAATCTGCTGTCCAAGTTCCTTTGCAAAGAGTGCCACAGTGGAACCACTACCCAAACCTATCGCTCCACTTTTAGGAATCAGGGGAATGACGCTCTTTACCGCATTTAGCTTAGCACCTGACATGTCGTCAGCATCCTTAACTCAGTGATATGAAGCCTCATGAGCGGGCTACTCAAAAAGGCTTCTGAAAATCGAATCCTAAGGATGGATGCAAGGACTGGTGGATCTATTAATCCCCGCTCATCAGGGTTCGTAAGCGCTCCATTTCTGCGAGCATCTCTGATTGAAGAGAGCTCTTCCCCGGTGCACCAGAAGGTTTCTCGCTTAGCGTGCCACCTGGGGGACCACTTGGGATTCCGGCACCTGGAGGACCGCTTGGAATACCGCTACTAGGTGAGCCACCTGGGGGACTACCGCCACTAGGTGCGGCACCACTTGGGGAACCGCCACCACTGGGTGCACCACCGCCTGGAGGTCCACCACCTGGAGCGGTGCCACCTGGAGGCCCGCCACCAGGCGCACCTCCGCTTGGAGATCCACCACTCGGAGCGCCACCACTTGGAGGTCCGCCACCACTGGGTGCACCACCGCTTGGAGGTCCACCACCTGGAGCGGTGTCACTTGGGGGATCGGCTGAAGGAGCTGTTGCACCACTTGGTGCAGCCTCAGCTGCGTTTGGTGCTCCAACGCTGGGTGGGCCTGACTCAGTAGTGTCTACTTCTACAGTCGTGCCAGACATCGCTGCAAGTTTCCGAAGGTAATCGGATCTTGCTCGATCCATTGCGGAGTCTGCATCCACGACCGCCTTCAGTTCCTCGTCTTTGGCAATTGCTGCCTGTACAGCAGTGAGCCTGTCTTGATAGAGCGAAACAAGCTTGTCTTGAAGCGAGCTGTCTATTTCGCCTTCTTTAGTGTAATAATCAACCGCAGCCAAAGCCTGCTGAATGGCATTCTCTTCCACTTTGAGGAAGACCAATGCGTCTCCGGGGGTCTTGATGAACCGTACCTTTTTCGTACCTGCAATGCCCGAGGAAACGTCGCCAGTTGACGCAATGATTCTATGTACACCATCAGGCAAGCCGCCAGCAGATTTCTTGCTGCGATACAGCAGAAACACTATGACTATGGCCATTGGTACAGTAACAACGATAACGAACCAAGCAATCGGGCCAAATGGAATTCCAAGGGGTATGAATATGGCGGAGAGAGCTGTGAATAGCTCATAGATAGCTTGAGTGAATTGGGTGTAATATTCCGATTGCAATTGGTATCACCTAGTTGTCCGTCGTCCCTTGACGAAATCCTGTAGCTCTTTTTAGCTTTCCCGTAGCATTTAGCCTTTGTATGACATACATGTGATATGGAACTTCGTGCTAGGGCCGGATTTCTGTAGCTTCGATGCGCTCAATGGCACATAAACATGTGCGTGATGGAATACACTGCTTGAGAATGCCTGTGGATGTGTTTGTGATTCTTTATTCTGGCCGAGATTCGCTTAATAGGAAGCGTAGGAATAACACAAGGGAGTGTGTAAAAGATGAACTTGTTGGACCCTACGATTACTCACTATGTAATGCATGAAAAAACTTGGAAATTCGGCGGCGGTGAAATTCTCGATACAGACGGTAACGTAATTGGGAGAATGAAACGCAAAATTATGTCATTACGTAGCGAAATTCAGCTGCAAAATGCTGATGAAACGCCAATCTGCATCATTAGTAAGAAACTAGCTGCCGTACGGCCAATCTACGATGTGAAAACTCTAGACGAACAGCTCATAAGTCGTGCGAAAAAACCAATGATTTCCTTCCGCGGCTCAGTGGATCTGTATGACCCAGAAGACAATCTCATAATGAAAGCACAGGGCGGCGTGACAAAGTGGAATTTTGAGATACGTCATCCTCAAGATAAGAAGAAAGTTTACGCTGTTATTAAGAAAGGAGACAAATGGCGTGATGTGTTTGCGCCTATGTTCAACTTCAAGGACCGATATGTGATTCATGTTGTAGATCCGGCCATTGACCGATTGACGCTACTAACGTATGCAATTATCATCGACAATGTCTATCATGACTAAGGCATTCGTACGACCTCCTGCCATCGGAAACGCGCAGTTGAGGAAGTCGTGAAGAGCAGCTTTTAAAGCGATTATGCTGCTCGATTCACTTAGGAAGCCTCGGTGGCTTAGGGGCTATAGCGGCTGACTTGTAATCAGCAGGTCGCGAGTTCGAATCTCGCCCGGGGCTCCATTTTCAACCCTTATTGACCTACAGGAACTCACCTTTTTCGGAACTGGCATTGCTCTGTGTTACAGATTGATTTACTGAGTGGACATCAATGTGCTCGAAATTCACGATATAAGGTCATAACAAATTGTAGACAGAGTGCAATGCCAATGCATGGTCTTGGGATTGATAGAGGCTAGGATTTTCGTGTTTTCTTTAGTGCTCGTAATTGGGCATGATTTGCATCTGATTACAGGTGAAAAAGGACATGAATGGACCAATAAGACCCAGGCCAGAACCGTGGTAACTCTGTAATCTTGAGGGTACAGAAATGTACCCTCATCAACCCTCTCTTTGAACACATAGATTTCTTGCTCTGGTGTGACCTGTACTGCTTCTTTCTGCACTCACCTTCATTCTATTGGATTGACTGAATAGCTCACATGATTGGTACAGGACCGAATGTCAGTATTCTGAAAGCAATCCAGTAAATCAGTAAGGAAACTATAAGGCTAATGACTGCAACTGCTCGAAATGAGCGTTTCAAAGTTTTGTGCCGAAACTTGAACATCCCAATGAATAGGCCAATGGCGCCACCAATGAATGATGGCAGTAGCAGCGTAGCCTCTGCGATACGCCTTTCTTTCTTCTTAGCCTTTCTTTTGTCATAAC